>JAJEHK010000011.1 GCA_022823765.1 Alphaproteobacteria bacterium
TGGTCGGTGACCTTCTGGCCCATGAGATGGCCGCCAAGGCCGACCTTGCAGCCCTGACCGATGAAGAACTCGCAACCATCGGCCAGGCGCAGGTGATGGGGATTGAAGCCATAGCGCGACTGGATGCACTGGTAGAACCACTTCTCCGAGTAGCGGCGTTCGTCGGGGATCATGCCGCCTTCGCCTGAACAGGTTGCCGTCCCTGCCATGGTGGCACCGCGAGCCAGCGCGGTCTTCGCCTCGTAGCTCAGTGCACCGAAGCTCATGCCGGTGACGTAGACCGGAATGTCGAGAACCAGGGGACGTCCGGCACGGGGACCGATCACGGTCTCGGTCTGGCACTTCTCGCGATATCCCTCGATCACGAAGCGGGTGAGAGTGCCCGGAAGAAAGGTGAGATCGTCCCAGGTCGGGATCTTCTTGAAGAGCGCCATGCCGCGCATGCGGTAACGCCCGAGCTCGGCCTTGATGTGGATGTCGTCCACCACCAGTGGCGGAAACATGAAATTCTGGCCGAGGATTTCCCTGTTGCGGCCACTGCCGTTCGCGTCTGCGGTCATCTTCTGGTTGTCTCCCACCGGCCTAGAGAACGATCTTCTTCTCTGACGGTTCAAGATTGTCGTAGTTCCAGAGCTGCTTGCCGGCGACGATCTTGGTCATGTTGGCGACGCCGTTCGGTGCCTTGAGGCCATACATGCCGAGTTTGCGCTCGAGCCAGGCGCAATCAAGATCGGTCATGTCCCCTGGCACGGCATCGACGCCGAGGCTCTCGATCGTGCCTCCGACGAAGATCGTTCCGTCGTACATCGAATCACCGAGGTTCTTGCCCGCGTCGCCAAGCACGATCATGCGGCCCCGCTGCATCATGAACGCCGAGAAGGCGCCGGTCCGGCCACCGACAATGATGGTGCCGCCCTTCTGGTCGATGCCGGTCCGCGAACCGACGTCCCCCATGCAGACGAGGTCACCGCCACGCATGGCTGCCCCGAAGGTGGAGCCGGCGTTCTTTTCGACGATCACGGTGCCCGCCATCATGTTCTCGGCGCACGACCAGCCAACGCGGCCTGTCACCCTGACATTGGGTCCGTCAATGAGGCCAACGCCAAAGTACCCGAGGCTTCCCTCGAAGGTGAGATTGAGCCGCTGCAGGATGCCTACGGCGAGGGAATGGCGGGCCTGGGGATTGCGGATGACGATCGAGCCGTATCCTTCGGCCATCAGGTCACGGATCTTCCGGTTCACATCCCGGGCATCCATGTCGATGGCGTCGATGACGACACGCTTGTTGAAATCGACGTCATACGCTTCCGGGTAGAGGTGGTTCTCCTCCTCGCTGATGTCGAAGAACCTCTGTTGCGTGCGCCCGGTGAGCTGCTCGGTGTGCAGCCCCATGTCATGGGAGCGCGCGGTTTCGTTCAGCTCTGCCATACCCGAACCTCCCGGTCATAGGGATCGTGCGTGTCGATCTCGTGGGGCAGGACCTGGCGGATGGCGACCTCTTCGGAGGCCATGGCTACCAGGTCGTCGCTCTCGTAGAGCACCATGGGCTTGGCGGCCATGTCGTCCTTGGCCATGCCCAATTTATCCGACGTCGCCACGAGGTAGGTGAAGACTCCGTCGAACTCGTCGACCGACTGGACCATGGCTTCTTCCAGATCGACGCCTTCCTGCAGCTTGTCGGCGAGGTAGACCGAGATGAGCTCGCTGTCGCAGCTCGACATGAAGCGGAAGTCCTTGCGCTCGAGTTCGCGGCGCATGATCCAGTAGTTGGTAAG
Source organism: Alphaproteobacteria bacterium (assembly GCA_022823765.1). Classification (GTDB taxonomy): domain Bacteria; phylum Pseudomonadota; class Alphaproteobacteria; order SP197; family SP197; genus SP197. The sequence goes on from JAJEHK010000011.1 coordinate 1,776, forward strand.
CTGGCCGTTATGGACCACGGCGATGTCGTTGTAGGGATAGGCCCAGTAGGGATGGGCGGAGCGGATGTCGACGTCCGATTCCGTGGCCATGCGGGTGTGCCCGATCGCATGGGTGCCGTTGAAGCCCCTGAGCGCGTACTGGTCCGATACGGTCGATGCGTCTCCAAGATCCTTGATCAGTTCGAGACGGCTGCCGAGCGAGAGAATCTCGGTGGAGGTCACGTCATCGACGTAGTCGGCCACCTTGCGCATGTCACCGCCATGCTTGATGCGATAGCGGTAGGCGTACTCCGTGGCGTCGACGGTCTCGACCACCTCGACCCCGAGTTCGGCGAGCCGGCGGTCGACCTCGGCCCGGCGGTCCCGTATCTCCTGGTGAATGTTGTAGCCCTTTGCCGCGTCTTCCTGCTCGGCGACCTTGAAGCGCAGGACAAACTCGTCCTCGCGAGGCATGCCGTAGATGGCAAAACCTGTCGAGTCCGGTCCCCTGTGCTTGAGCGACTGCAACATGGAGGTCATTTCCGAGCCTATGTCGGATGACCTGTTGCGGTGAATGATGCCTGCAATGCCACACATGCCTTGTTGTCTCCCCTTGTCTTCGGGCGGCAGCGGGAGGTGTCCCGCCGCCGCCTCGACAATCTGCCTGTCAGGGCAGGCAATCCCAGTAGGTCTCGACGTCCCATTCGGTGACGGTGGCCATGAAGGTCTCCCACTCGTTTGTCTTGTAGTGCATGAAGACCTTGTACATGTCGCCCGGCATCGATGACTTGATCACCTCGTCGTCACGCAGGCGATCGAGGGCATCACCCAGCGACATCGGAAGCTTCTTGACCAGCTTGCCCTCTTCCATGGCCTGGTAGATGTTGCGCTCCTCTGGCTCGCCGGGATCGAGGTCATTGTCGATGCCGTCGTCGAAAGCCTGAATCAGGGCGCTGGCCATGAGGTAGGGGTTGACCATGGAGTCGACAGCCCGGTACTCGAAGCGTCCCGGTGCCGAGACCCGCATGCCCGTGGTCCGGTTCTGGTATCCCCAGTCGGCAAACACCGGAGCCCAGAAGCCCGTATCCCACAGGCGGCGGTAGGAATTGACCGTGGAACAGCCGATGGCCGTGAGGGCGCCGAGATGCGCCATGACGCCACCGATGGCCTTGAGGCCGACGCTGCCGGGCTTGCGCGGATCGGCGCCATCCGGAAGGAAGGTGTTGGTGCCGCCCTTGCGATAGGCGAAGTTCTCCACCATGCCCGCCGGCTGGTCCTGGCCCAGCGTGTTGATCTCGTCGGCGCCGCCCGTCCACAGGGACACATTGTGGTGGCACCCCGATGCCGAGACACCCATGAAGGGCTTCGACATGAAGCACGCTATGAGGTTGTTCTCGCGCGCGACCTGGGCACAGATCTGACGGTAGGTCGCGAGGCGGTCGGCAGTGCGCAGGGCATCGTCGAACTGGAAGTTCAGTTCCAGCTGGCCCGGCGCGTCCTCATGGTCGCCCTGGATCATGTCAAGACCCATGGCGCGGCTGTACTCGATCGCCTTCATGAAGACCGGGCGCAGACTCTCGAACTGGTCGATGTGGTAGCAGTTCGGCTTGGAAAATCCGCCGTCAGGCAGGCCGTCCTCGCCCCTCTTGAGCCACATCATCTCCGGCTCCGTGCCATGACGCAGGTGCAGGCCGTTGTGCTTTTCCTGGAAGGCGTCGTGGATGCGCCGCAGGTTGCCGCGGCAGTCTCCGGTGAAGAAGGCACCGGGATTGACGGGTTCCTCGCGGTTGCGGAAGCAGGTGCAGTAGACCCGCGCCACTCGCTTGTCCCAGGGCAACTGCACGAATGTCTCCGGATCGGGGATGCCCACAAGTTCGGACGATTCCGGCCCGTAACCGATGTAGTTTCCGTAACGGTCGACATAGAGATTGGCGACCGAGCCGTAAACCAGCTGGAAACCCCGTTGGGCAATGGTCTCCCAGTGATCGGCGGGAACACCCTTGCCGACAATGCGTCCGGTCACGGAAATGAACTGGTAGTAGATGTAATCGATGTTCAGTTCATCGATCTTCTCGCGCACCCGGCGCACCATGTCGGCGCGGCCTTCCTGTTCAACGTAACGTTCGATGTCCATCGGCATGGATCCTGCTCTCCCTTCGGGCCGGTTCTTTGGGTTGTCCTTCTCCCCTGGATTGCCAGGGCCGGTGGCCTCTCGTCAGCTCCACGGGAAGGGGCTGTTCGACACCGGATGCAGTTGTCCTTCGGCATAACGTGAAAAGCGAAACGGCTCGAGCAGTTCCATGGTCTCGCCGACACATTCGGCCGCCACAAGCTTGCCGACCCCGATCATCTTGTAGCCATGATTGGAGTCGGCGATCATCTGGACATTCTCGCACATCGTATCGAAGACCGGAAAGCTGTCGGGCGTAAAGCAGCCAAGGCCTCCCGAAGGTTCCTTCTTCCAGTGCCTCATTTGCCCGGAGAAACGCTCCTGGCAATGAGCCAGGGCCGAACACCACATGTGGGCAAACTCGTCGCCGACGATGAAGTCCGGCGATTCCGGACCATAGGGATCGAGCGCCACCTCGTTCACCGGTGTGGTGACCTCGTAGGGCATGGCGCCGCCCTGGATGCCGGCGAAGTTGAAGTCGGGCTTGTAGTAGATGCCCCACATCTCTTCGGTGATGACGGAGCCATCAACATCGGAACAAAGCGGGGCATCGGTGTCGACATGAATGACCGGCGGCATGGCGCCGTCGTTCGTTTTCTGTAGGTTCGGATCGACGCCGAGCGTTCCTTCTTCAAGGCACCAGTAGCGCCACATGTCGATGCCGTGGTGCATCGTGCCGTCCGCGCCCTTGATGGAGACGCTTTCGGGGAGATCCAGCATGGCCCAGATCTTGGAGACCCACGGGCCCACGGCCACCACGACCATGTCGGTCTCGATCGTGCCCTTGTCCGTGATGACAGCGCTCACCGCCTCGCCGGAGCGCCTGAAACCGGTGACGGTGCAGCCGGTGATGATGCGGACACCCTCGTTTTCCGCTTTGGAGGCAAGCCCGTAGATGGACGCCGTGTTGTTGGCGTAGCCACCCCTCTTCTCGTGCAGCACCGAGGTGATGTTCTGTGCCCGCCAGTCGGAGAACATCGACTTCATGTACGTCATGCAGTCGTCAGCGCCCTCGATGAAGGCCGACTCGTAGCCGATCGCCCGCTGCTGCTGGTAGATCGTCGAGACGTCCTCATGCATGGATTCGCTGGATATCTGCATGTAGCCGACCGGGTGATAGCTGTAGGC
>JAJEHK010000124.1 GCA_022823765.1 Alphaproteobacteria bacterium
AGTTTGAGGCCTCCCTCCATCGCAGCAGCCTTGAATTCCTCCACGAACCGCTCCTCGAAGTACTCCCGTTCCTCCTCCTCGCCGAACACCCAGCTCTCGCAGGCATCCGCCGCCTCATCGTTCAGCTTCAACACCGCGTCGTCCAAGTTCTGCCCGGCCCGCCTGATGGCCGCAATGTTGCCGGTCTGCGCCGCCTTGACCATGGCCCGCGCCTGCGACATCACACGCGATGCCGCCTTCACCGCCACCCCGGCAGCCTCCTCCGTCTCCTTCAGCGCCTCTTCCAGACTGTCCACGTCACCTTCACCCCTTTGCCTCGCCCGAGACTATAGAGACCGATCCGGTCCACGCAACATCAACCGCCACTGACATCTGTCGAACAACCAGGCGGTGTCAGCACTACCGATCCCGTCATCCACGCCAGAGTCTGCCGCATCCTCACCCCAACTACTCCAGACGTGCCCTCAGATGGGAGAGCAGAGGATAGAGGCCAGCCATCAGGGCGATGAGAAAACCCCAGTGCCCCTCCTTCCAGCCACCTCGGCGCACGTAGCACTTGTAGAACCGGCTGAAGACCCGGACGACATTCCTCGGCAGCGTTCCAATGTCGCCGCCCTCCTTGAGATCAAGCGCCCGCGCTCTTGTGTAACGATCCAACCTCGCCATCATGTCGGAGATGTCCTGGTCAACATAGTGGACCATCCGCCCCTTCAGATACCGTCGTTCTCCTTCGAGATGAACGCGCGGATGAATCCTTTCACTCCCCCACTTCTTCATCCCGGCCCTGAACAGCCTGGCAGTCGCCGAGACACCGAAATAGGCACCCCAGCCATGCCGGATCAGGCGTGCGCCCACGTAGTTGTCGTAGGGAATGATGTAGTACGCCGTTGATGGTGCACTGCTGACGGTTTCAAGGATTTCCGCAGCGAGTTCGGGCGTGACCCGCTCGTCGGCATCGACCTCAAGAATCCAGCCGTCCCTGACCTGGTCAAGACCGGCATGTCGGCGCGGACCCTCCGGTCCCTCCCAGGCCCCGGTGACGACCTGGTCGGCATACTGCCTGGCAATCTCCTCCGAACCATCGGTGCACCGGTCTAGCACAACCACGAGGGAATCACAGAATCCCAGCAAGGAGAGACATGCATCCAGCTGTTCCTCCTCGTTGTGGGCCACCACCACAGCAGTCAACATGCCTTTCACTCCTCTCGCCCCAGGATGACGTTGTGATTCCGGGTTCGCTTCACCTCCCGGTATCCCCTCTCCCGGGCGCGTGCCAGCCAGTCATCCTCCCAGCTCCCGGACCAGGAGCACTCGGCAACGATTACTTTGGGCAACAACGCGTCAATCGCACCCTGCAGGAATGGCTCCAGCACCCTGTCCTCATAGCCCTCGACATCGACCTTGATGGCATCGATGTGACTCAAGCCAGAGCACCGGACAATGTCCAGCAGGGTCTTCATCTCCACCTGCAGTGAACCGGTGTCCGATACACGCGATCTTCCGAGATTGTGTTCGTCCAGCTTCAGCACTGCAGTGCCAGACTGACTGCCTACAACGCAATCGAAGATGCGGCTCAAAGAGATTGCGTTGATGCTGGCGTTGTATCGAAGACGTTCAAGCATCACAGGCTGTGGCTCAATGGCGATCACTGATCCGTTGCCGGCGAGCTTCTTTGCTATTCTCAAGGACCAGTAACCGCAGTTGGCACCAACATCGATGAAGACGAAATTCCCGGCCGCCATATCAAGAATGAAAGCGACTTCCTCGGCTTCAAACGAGTCCGGACGGCGCAGAAGCCGCGACTCGGAGACGTTGCCGAAACGATGCAACCTCCAGCGAATGCCAAACCTCTCCACATCCAGGGCGGGCCCCCGGCGACAGGTGAACGACCTTTCCAGCCAGTTCAGCCGCCCGAACACCCTTCGGCCAAGGTAACCAAGTTTGTAGATGTGGTTCATCACGCCGTAGAACCAATCCACAATCGGAGATGGCGCGTACCGTCCGAAGTCCTCAGCCGGCGATTTCACAGCGCGTCTCCTTGGGGGCAAACACGTCGTCCAAGCCGCTCAATGCACGCAGAAGATCGAAATCGGACCATGCCGAACACAATGCCCACATAGTTCCTGGCGCTTTTTTCGACACATTTGCCACCGCTCACCTGGCCCTGATGATCGCCACCAGATGAACATCAGCCGTCCACCACATCTCGCCAAAAGGGCCAGCCGCGGTCGGTGTCGGACATCAATTCGGGTGATGCCGGCCAGTCTATCCCGAGATCGGGATCATCCCAGCGAATTCCCCTCGCCTGCCCAGGCACATGGTCCCGACCCATCTGATAGAGGACGTCCGCCTTCTCGGTCAATGTCAGGAATCCATGGGCAACGCCTTCTGGCAGGAACACCGCGTTCATCCTCTCTGCGTCAAGTTCAACCGCATGCCAGAGACCTGTCGTCAAATCGACAGCAACATCCCAGACACGCCCCCTAATGCAGCGCACCAGCTTCGCTTCGGCATAGGGCTCGTTCTGGTAATGAAGCCCTCGCAGCACGTGCCGCACGTCATTCGTCGACAGGTTGACCTGCGTCGGTTCGAACCTGATGCCCGCGGCTTCGAACTCGTTCGGACAGTAGAGTCTTGCGAACCCGCCACGATCATCAAGATGCGGTTCGGCCTCGATCTCGACTACACCTTCGAGTGGGGTTTCCCGAAACTTCATAAGACACGAAGCTCCGGCACGGCTGTTACAAACTGCCCACCCCAATCGCGAATGCAGGTCTGCTGTGCAATGATCTCAGGCGCAATGTTCCATGGAAGAATGACCAGATAGTCGGGTTTGGCAGACATGATCTCGTCCACCGGGCGCACGGGAATATGGCTTCCGGGCAACAGCATGCCCTGTTTCTCCGGGTTCCTGTCTACGACAAACTCCATCAACGAGGTCTCGATCCCTGCGACATTGAGAAATGTGTTTCCCTTCGCGGCTGCACCATAGCCTGCAACACGCCTGCCCTCTCGCTTCGCCGTTTGCAGGAAGGACAAGAGTCCATTCACCAGTGACTCTACTCGAGGCGGGAATCCGAGATAGCCCGCTGGCGTGGTCAGCAACATCTCCTCCTCTCGCGCTCGCACCGCCTGAACTGCCCCCGTTTCCGCATGCACGCAAGTATGCCCGGCGAACACGCGCAACGACCCGCCATGGGTCGCCAGCGTCTCGACGTCGAACACCTCCAACCCGACTGCCCGCAGAAGCCTCTCGACGAATGCAAGCGACAGATAGGAGTAGTGCTCATGATAGATCGTATCGAACTGCGCGTGCTCGATAAGGTCGGCCAGATGCGGGAACTCGAACGTCACAATACCACTTTCCGCGAGAAGCACCTGAATTCCTCTCGCAAAATCACGGATATCCGGCACGTGAGCGAGAACGTTGTTCGCCGTCATCAGATCGCCGCAAATGCCTTCTGCGCGAACGGCACGCGCCGTCTCTTCGCCAAAGAACGCGACACGAGTCGGAATGCCCTTGGCCTTCGCAATCTCAGCGGCATGACCCGCCGGCTCGACACCAAGGACCGGCACGCCCATCGCCAAGAAATGCTGCAGCAGGTATCCGTCATTTGACGCAATCTCGATCACCCGGCTTTGCTCATCCAGGGCAAGACGCTTCACCATCTCTTCCGCATAGGTTTTCGCGTGCTCGACCCAACCGTCTGAATACGAGGAGAGATAGGCATATCCGTGATCGAAAATCACCTCGGCCGGCACTGTCTCGGTTGTTTGCACCAGCCAGCACGAGTTGCAGACCATGACGTGAAGCGGGAACGAACGCTCAAACGCAATCGCGTCAGGACCAGGGAGGTAGGAGTTCGCCAATGGCGTAGCGCCGAAATCAACCAGAGTCATCGCCAAAGGAGCTCCGCAGAAGCGACAGTTTGCGGTCACGCAGCAAGCCCCTCAAAGAAATCGATCTGCGCATCAGTGAAAGCCGCCATGTCTTCTCCGCGAGCCTGTGCCGAATACCACGCCGCCGTCAGGTCGATGGCGGCCTTGACGTCCAGTCGAGCCTGCCAGCCGAGTAGGCGTAGCGCCTCACTCGCGTCGACTGAAAGCCTTTCCTTCTCGATCGGTTGTGGCGTGACATCGTGCTGCCACCCGGACTCCACCCCCATCGCTGACTGCATCCTCTCCACCAACTCCGTCGTCTGGATCTCCGGTACATCGGATGGTGGTCCGAAGTTGAGCGCAGCTGGTTCCCCCTCCCCGACCATCAGCCGCTCGGCAAACGCAAAATAGCCTGAGAGACAATCCAAAACATGCTGCCAGGGCCTTGTTGCTGTCGGGTTCCTCAAGGTCAGCGCTGCATTCCGTCGTGCAGCCCTCACGATATCCGGCACCATCCGGTCGTCCGCGAAATCACCACCGCCGATCACATTTCCACCCCGCGCTGTCGCGACCCGTACACCTCTATTCATGAAATAAGACCGGGCATAGGACGATACCGCGACCTCCGCTACCGCCTTCGATGCCGAGTAAGGATCATGACCGCCCAGGCGGTCGCTTTCCCGGAATGCCCGTCCTTCCTCGTCATTTTCATAGACCTTGTCAGAGGTAATGACGAGGACGGCCTTCAGTGCGTCGATTTCCCGTAGCGCCTCCAAGAGATGCACCGTACCCATGAGGTTCGTCGCATATGTACCAACCGGATCATGGTACGAGGCACGAACGATGGATTGCGCTGCCATGTGCAGTACGACCTCAGGGCGCGCAACCTCTACTGCCCGCCGGACCGATGCGAGGTCGCACAAATCAACCATGTGCTCGCCTGCGAGATGAGCCGTACCCAGTACTTCATGGAGGCTTGGTCGCGTGTTTGGAGGCAGCGCCAGACCCGTCACGTCCGCTCCCCGCCGTGCCAGCCAGCGTGCGGCCCAAGCCCCCTTGAACCCGGTATGGCCGGTCAGCAGAACCCGCCGTCCGCGCCACAGTCCCATCACCAGATTTTCCAAGGCGCACGGCCACTTACCCACAGTTCTTCAAGGTGATTTCGGTCGCGAAGCGTGTCCATTGCGTGCCAGAAGCCCGAGTGCCGATATGCAAACAACTCGCCATCTCTGGCGAGACTCTCCAATGGCGTGGATTCAAACGGCGTCTGGTCCCCCTCAATCCGGTCCAGCACACCTCTTTCGAGCACGAAGAAACCACCGTTGATCACACCTTCGTCGCCACGTGGCTTCTCAACGAAACGCCTTACTTCTCCGGATGTCGCCAGGTCGAGGGCCCCATAGCGACCAGGTGGCGTCACGGCAGCCACAGTTGCGATACGCCCGTGTCGACGATGAAAGGCGATCTCGGCCGCAAGGTCGATGTCTGCGATCCCGTCGCCATAGGTCAGACAAAACTGATCTTCAAGATAGGGCGCAACACGTTTCAGGCGACCGCCGGTCAGTGTTTCCGGGCCGGTATCAACCAGCGTTACCCTCCAGGGTTCCGCGTCTGACTGATGATAGACTATTTCACCCGTCTGCAGGTTGATCGTCACGTCGGAAGAATGGAGCACATAGTTCGCAAAGTACTTCTTGATCTGATAGCCCTTGTAGCCAAGACATATGATGAAATCGCTGATCCCGTGTGCCGCATATATTTTCATGACGTGCCACAGGACAGGACGCCCGCCAATTTCGATCATCGGCTTTGGACGCAGATGGCTTTCCTCGGAAATTCGTGTGCCGCGACCGCCTGCCAGGATGACTGCCTGCATGTCAGCCCCTCGTGTTTACCCTCGTTTATCCCAACGCCACCCCTGATTCCAGCGGCAAGATCACCTCAAGACAGTCGATCTTGCAGGCAAGATGGTACCGTGGCGCTACAGCAGTGCTGTTGAGAACGCGCCAATTCCAAGACCATGTTGTTACATCAACGTCGTCATCACGCAGTTCTACGCCCGCAGGCGTCCCAGCATAGCACGGTGTTTCGAGCGCCCCCGGCTTCGATCACAAGGCGAACGTTCCATGCGACCACACTGTCAGCCTCGTCCTATCGGGCCTGAATGACCAGTCCGGCAATGTTCTCGCCATCGCACGCCCGAAGTTGACCTGAACGCAGCACGTCATGCGGCCCCTTCACACCGTGTCCCAGAAACTGCCAACGTCACGTGCGTGCTGCAAACAGACCTACACCAAACATGCCACGGTCGTCATGCTGGTCAGAACCTGCGCACACGCCAAGACAACTCGGAGATGCCACGCCGGACCAAGGAGCATCGCGGGCGAATCAACTACAGCGCCCAGTTGCAGGCTCCAAACGTCGGTGAAAGGGACGAGAAAGCGGTCGTCTACGCGGCATGTAGACTCTTGCTCACCGCACCAATCGTGCATTCAGACACTTCACTAGAAGTGTCACAAGAACCTTACGCTTGAGGCCTGGAAGCGTATCCTCGGCATGGGCGGATCAATCGTCAAACCACTCTCGCGACGGAACTGTGTTGATCTATGAATCTTCCACAGTTCAGCACACCATGCGATCGATTCAAGGCTGTGGCATGATGGATGCAAGCCTCTGCCGACGTCAGTGAACCGGATTCACACTCCGGCTAGGACCGAAGAAAGGAGGCGATAAAGGCCGTGGGCCTGTTGTCGTTGGAGACCTGCGAACACGCATGTCATCGTTGCCGACGAGCTCGGGGAGGATGCCGGAGGCATGTAAGTTAGGGCCTAGCCGCCTTGTCTCATACTCCCCTGCGAGAGCCGTGTGATTTCGCCGTATTTTGCCTTCCGGGCGTCCTGATCGCCGTGTGAGGGTGGGGCATGGCGGTTCAAGGGCCGAACTGGCGGATGATGGAGGGCTGGTTGGGCCGGG
>JAJEHK010000344.1 GCA_022823765.1 Alphaproteobacteria bacterium
CACCTTTGACGAGCCCGACTCGCTGGTACCGACGGCCCATGCCTTCGAACCCGAGCGTATCGCGTGGATGGAAGTGGCCGACGACCTGCCGCGATACGAGGGCTTTCCCGGCGAGGGTACGCCCCTGAGGCACGGGCCGAAATCGGACTGAGACCGACTTCGGGAACCCCGCGTCTCGCGGTGTTGTCCCCGATGGGCACGTCTCACTCGCCGTACGCTCAGCGCCCATGGAGTTCGCTGATTCCGGCACGCGTTGCACCTGTCGGCACGGAGCGCGGGTTTCGGAACTGATGGGTGCGGGCGCAGTTTCCCCCTTGTTTTGTGGTGAGAGCGCCATGCAATTCTGCCCGTCGTTTGCCAGGTGGCGTGGAGAGGCGAGGTCATGACTACCCAGTATTCGACCAATGTTGTCGAAGGCATGCAGGCGCTTTATGGCAAGGGGTTCCTGTCGCCTGGCGGTGCCGAGGAAATGGCTGCCCTGCTCGATGGCGTCGATCTTGCAGGACGCACGGTACTCGATATCGGCTGTGGTCTTGGCGGTGCTGCGGTCATGCTTGCCGGAACGTTTGGCGCCCGTGACGTGACATCGATCGATGTCGACGAAGGTCTCGTTGTGCGAGCGCGCCAGACGATCTCCGAGGCCGGGCTGTCTGCGAAGATCGAAACGCATCATGTGACGCCGGGACCGTTGCCGTTTGATGATGCCTCCTTCGATACCGTGTTTGCCAAGGATGTCGTCTGTCATATCCCTGACAAGACCGCCCTGTTTGGCGAGGTGGCGCGGGTCCTGGTTCCGGGAGGCCAGGTGATCTGTGCCGACTTCACGGTTCCTTCCGGCCCCGAAGCGGCGCTACACCTATACAACGCCTGGATCGATGCCATGAAGGCCTATGGTCTCACCTTTCACTTCGAGCAACTCGCCATCTACGAGGAGGCATTCAGCCGGGGCGGTCTGGGACCTTCGCGCGTGAAGGACGACACGGCGCGGTCACTCGAAGCCGCAAGGCGGGAAGTGGCATGGGTTCAAGGGCCGAATGCCGGGCCCCTGAAGGACGCCCTGGGCGAGGAAATGTTCGCTAGGCGTATCGACGCCAGCATGCGACGCCGTGATGCCCTCGCCGGTGGTGGCATCCATCACACTCACATGTTGGCCCGACGCCTGACACAGGCAGGTTGAATTCGCATAATCACCCCGCAATGGACCGACCTGCGATGTGCTTTCCTGCTGCATCAGTCCTTCGATCCTCGAGACCCGCTTGTCACGTCAGCCGTCAACTCTGTTGTGCCTTCCTCAAGGCTCGGAGGCTCACGATCGGAGGTGCGTCGATCCCCCTCCCGGTTCTCAAGGAGGCCGGTCCGTGATCCGGCAGTGGTCGACACCCGGCACGTTTCAGCGGTTGCGCCTGCCCTGGCTGACTACCGGTGCTACGCCTGACGAAGTGGAGTTTGTCCGGCGACCGGACCAGGAAACCCTTTTCGGCACACCTCTGTGCAACCATCATGCTGCCATGTCTTCAGGATCACGCCCGGTGCCCGGCGCGCCGGTCAGCCCCTACAGGGAAGGGAGCACGAGATGACAGGAAGATTTCTCGACCGCGCACGTGCGGAAGCCTATCGCGAGCGGGGTTATCTCTTTCCCGTGCCGGCGGTCTCGTCCGCAGAGGCGAGGGACCTCCGTCAGGAGACCGAGGATCTGCTCGGACGCACCCGCGATCAGCCCCATGTCTTCCAATACACCTTCAATGTTCCCCATCTCGTGTTGCCAGGGGTTCATGCTCTGGTGAGGGACAGCCGCATTCTCGATCCCGTCGAGTCGCTGATGGGTCCCAACCTTCTCCTGTGGAGCGCCGGCTTCTTCATCAAGGAGCCTCACACGACAGATTTCGTCGGCTGGCACCAAGACCTGCGCTACTGGGGTCTCGATGACGATTCACGGGAAATCACGGCCTGGATCGCGCTGGGTGACGTGACCCGGGACAACGGCGCCATGCGGTTCATACCGGAGTCCCACCGCCACGGAATGGTCGAACACCGGGACACCTGGCTGGATTCGAATCAGCTCTCCAGAGGCCAGGAACTGGCGGTCGACGTTGACGAGAACCAGGCGGTCGACGTCGAATTGAAGTCCGGCGAGATGTCGCTTCACCACGGGAGCCTCTATCATTCCTCTCCGGCGAACCCGTCTGCATCGAGGCGTATCGGTCTTGCGCTGCGCTTTATCACGCCGGAAATGAGGCAGGTGGTGGGTGAGGCCGACTACGCGACACTTGTCCGGGGCGAGGACGGGTTTGGTCATTTCAGGCCCGAACCTGAACCCGCCTTCGACCTCGACCCGGCAGGTCTTCTCGAGATCGATGCCATGCTGCGCGAGATGAACGCCTACTACTATGCCGGGGCCGAGGAGAAGGCGCCCGAGGTCGGCGCGCGCCGTGTGCGTACCCGGTAGGATTGCCGATGCCTGACGACGCCGCCTTCATGCGCCGGGCCATCGCCCTTGCCGATGCCAGCGTGGCGACGCTCGAGGGCGGGCCCTTCGGCGCCGTCATCGTGCGCGATGGCCGGATCGTCGGTGAAGGCGCCAATCGCGTGACCACCGACCACGATCCCACGGCCCATGCCGAGATCGTTGCCATCCGCGACGCTTGCCGCACGCTTTCCTCCTTTTCCCTGGAAGGGTGCGTCATCTACACGAGCTGCGAACCCTGTCCGATGTGCCTTGCCGCCATTTACTGGGCGCGGATTTCCGGCATTGTCTATGGCAACACCAGGGAGGACGCGGCCCGGATCGGCTTCGATGACGATCTCATCTACCGCGAGGTGGCGCTCGCCATGAATCAGCGTTCCATTCCCACCCGACGGCTGCTTGAGGGCGAAGCGATTGCCGCCTTTGATGCGTGGAGCCGAACGACCGGCAGGATTCACTATTGAACACCGCTTCCGGCGATGGCGTCGCCCGGGACTTGCGAATGCGCCTTCGATGGGTTCAAAGTAGGCTCATGCGGCAGACGCCTTGCGAGGGACCCAATGGAAGGACTTGGAACCCGAACGGCCTGGGTGCCGTCTCTGGAGATCACCAGCGGACAATCTGAACCGGTAGCGGCCAATGGCGGTCTCTCCTTTGCATCATTCGAGCGAGATGGCGATGCGGGGACCGGGGCGGCGATCGACGCCGCTCTCGAACAGATTGCCCGGGGCCATGTCGACGACTTCATCCGCTGGATCGAGGATGCGCCCCCTGGCCCCGTCGAAACAAGGTGGGGAACCGGTTTCCGCACCTGGGACGAGTGCATGGACCACATTCGCGCGAGCCGCATGGAAGCACCCGATGGCGGGGTGGTGTTGCCGTTGCGCTACACCGTCTACGAGCATCCGTCCTATTCCGTCGTGTCGTCGAATGCCCTTTGGCAGGATCCGGCGCGGCGCCGGGAAGCAGACCTGCTGCGCCGGGCGGAAGAGAACAATTCGAGGCGATCCCTCTATTTTCCCCAGGTGGTGCGCGATGCCCGCAGGATCGGGGAGACCTCTCCAGGCCCGGCGGTGACCACGCCCGAGTGCATGGACAGGCTGGGCGTCTCCCTGGCCCACCTCGACTCCACCTGCAGTGACTTCTACGACTCCGCGGAAGTGGAACGCGTCTTCTATCCGGAAATCGAGCAGCTTCTCCTCGACTTCTTTCCCGATGCCACAGATGCCCTCGTCTACAATCACGACATCTTCAACCGGGACTACGATGGCCCGGTCAGGGAAGATCAGGATGCGAAGAACCCGGGAGTCAACACCGGGTATGTCAATCTCGTGCACAACGATCTCAACGACAATTCCGGGCGCGTGCGATGCCGGGAACTCCTGACGCAGAACCTGCGGAACTTTGGACGCGAGCAGCACTACACGGAAGCCGAGGCCGATGCCAAGATGTCGCGCCGGTTCATGTCGATCAATCTCGCCAAACCGTTCGAGACCGTCGAGCAGTACCCCTTCATCCTGTGCGCCTGGCCTTCCTTCGCCGATCAGCCCTACATCACGAACTACCGCATCTACGACGACCGCGTCGGCGAGACCACCCGGTTCACCTACCGCCCTGACCATGATTGGTATTGGTTTCCACGCCAGCAGCCCAACGAGATATCCATGCTGAAGTGTTACGATTCCATCACCGATGGGTCTGTTTCCAGGTGGTCCTTCCACTCCGCCTGCTTCGATCCCGGCACACCCCCCGACGCGCCCTGCCGCAAGAACATCGTGGTCCGCTCGTACGTATTCTTCTGAACGGTTCATTGCCGAAATGATGCGGCGCCGGCGTATCGCGCATCGGCTCCAGCCTCTTCTCGTGCCGTCATCGGTGGCGGTGGTGGGAGCGACGCCGCGCGAACATGCGACGGGACGCAGTGTTCTCGAGACATTCCGTGATCTGGACTTTGACGGGCCGGTCTATCCGGTCAACCCACGTTACGGGGAGGTTGCCGGACAAGCCTGTTATCCGTCTCTGGCAGACCTGCCCGAAACGGTCGATCTTGCCGTCATGGCGGTGAGCGACAACCGGGTCGAGGATCAGGTGGCGGCGGCCATCGAGACGGGTGTCCGTGCGGTGGCGATCTTCGGCAGCTGTGTCGTTCCCGGCGACAGGGAACCGGCGCTGGCCCAGCGCCTCGAAGCGATGCTGCGCGAGGCGGATGTTCCCTCCATCGGTGTCAACTGCATGGGGTTCTGCAACTACGAGGCTGCCATCCACGTCAATTCCTACCGCTTTCCCCAGCTCGATCCTGGGCACATCACAGTGCTGGCGCAGTCGGGGTCGGTTTTCGGCTGCCTCTCCGGAAGCCGCCTGAAACCGAATTTTGCGGCGTCCGTCGGTCGGGAAACCTCGGCAACGGTCGTCGACTACATGGACTATGCTCTTGAACTCGGCACGGCGCGTGTACTGACTCTCTTTCTCGAGACGATCCGCGATCCGCAGGGGTTCGAAGCGGTCCTCCGCAAGGCCCAGGCGAAGGATGTGCCCGTGGTGGCACTCAAGGCGGGCCGTTCCGACATGGCGGCCCGCATGGCTGTGAGCCATACGGGCGCCCTCGCCGGCGATGACCGGACCATCGAGGCCGTCTTCCGGAAACATGGCGTGCTGCGCTCCTCGACGATCGACGAACTCATCGCCACCTCCCTGCTGCTTGCCCGAGCGAGGGATGTCGGAGACGGCGCCCTGGCGACGATCCACGATTCCGGCGGCGAACGCGAAATGATCTGCGATCTTGCCAGCGATCTCGGCGTTCCGTTTGCCGCCATCGGCGAAGAGACGAGAGCGCGTCTCGGAGAACGCCTCGACTACGGCCTTGAGGCGGAGAACCCCTGTGATGCCTTCGGGACAGGTGTCGATCACGACGGCGTCATGCGCGACTGCTTCGCAGCCCTCATGGATGATCCGTCAACCGCTCTGGGAGCCTTCTTCCTCGACGTATCGCAATACAACAGCTACAGCCGCGCCTGCGCAGACGCCTGTCTGGCCGCGGCCTCGACGACAACGAAGCCCGTGGCGCTGATCACGAACCATTCCGGCACCGACCACCATGATCTTGCCTGGGACTTTACCCACAATCATGGCCTGCCGGTCCTCGATGGGAGCATCCCGGGTCTCAAGGCCATCTCCCATGCCTTCTGGCGGCGGGACTGGCGGCGGCGTCCGGCCGAACCGCTCTTGCGCACCGACAATGAGCGGATGCTCCGCTGGAGGGATCGCCTGCGCGACGCCGATGAGTCAACCGGCCTGGCGCTTCTCGACGACTACGGTATCGCAACACCGCGCCATGCGATCGTTGACAGCGAAGAGGGCGCCCGCAAGGCAGCAGGTGAGATCGGCTATCCCGTCGTGCTCAAGACGGCGATGCCAGGTATCACCCACAAGTCGGATGTCGGAGGTGTCGTCACAGGTGTTGCCGATGAGGCAGGCCTCGCCCAAGCATGGAGAACCATGGCCGGGAACCTGGGTTCGCGCTGCATGGTGGCGGCCATGGCCGGAGACGGCATCGAGGCCATGGTCGGAATCTCCCGCGACCACCAGTTCGGCTCCATCGTTCTCGCGGGCGCCGGCGGTGTTCTCGTGGAGCTCCTTGACGACGTGACGGCCTTCCATCCACCGGTCTCGCGCCGGGAGATTGAGGAGACCCTTGCGGAACTGAAGTTCACCCGGCTCCTCAAGGGATGGCGCGGCCAGGCCGCTGTCGGTTCCGGTGCTCTCGTCGATGCCGTCATGAAG
>JAJEHK010000087.1 GCA_022823765.1 Alphaproteobacteria bacterium
CCATGGTGGCAGCCGCCATTACACCAGGCTCGGACATTACCCTCCAGAATCTCGACATGACCAGCATTCACCCGGAGAAGAGGATCGTCGACATCATGATCGAAATGGGTGCCGACGTCACCATCGATACGGCGGCCAACACGATCCGGGTCCGGGGCTCGAAACCGATGCATGGTATCGACATCGACGTGACCCACTCACCCGACCTGGTGCCCATTCTGTCGGTATTGGGTTGCTTCGCCGAAGGCACGACCCGGATCGTCAACGGCGAGCACGTCCGTTACAAGGAGAGCGATCGGATTGCCTCGATGATGGAGCTGACCAAGATCGGTGCTCGTATCGAGGAACGGCGTGACGGGCTCGATATCGCCGGCATCGACGGCTATCGCGGTTCGGCGACGCTCGATGCCTACCTTGATCACCGCGTGGCGACGGCGTTGTCGGTGGCGGGTCTGCAAGGGGACCGGGAGATCACCGTAACCAGGGCCGAGAATTTCATCATGTCTTATCCGGATTTCATCGACGACATGAATGGGCTGGGGGCATCGCTGAGCATCGAGGAAGGGTGAAAAGGCTGTCCGAGAGCCGTCCGGACCCGGACCCTGGAGCCTCACAGCCGGCCGAGGTCGAAGAGGCGCCGGTCCATGATGTCCCGCAGCGCATCGCCCAGTAGATTGAACGCGAGGATTGCGAGGAATATCGCGACCCCCGGGAAAATGCTCATCCACCACAACGTCCAGTGTTGCATGCCGGTCGCGATCATCACCCCCCAACTCGGAGTGGGTGGCTGGGCGCCGAGGCCGAGGAAGTTGAGGGCGGATTCGATCAGCAGCGCGCTCGACGCAATGACCGCCGAAAAGACGATCACGTTGCCGGCGGCGTTCGGCCATATGTGTTTGAACGCTATTCGGGTACCGCTGGCACCCACGGCGCGGGCGGCCTCGACGAACTCCATCGACTTGAGACTCAGGACCTCGCCGCGCACGAGCCGGGCGAACATGCCCAACTTGGCCAGCGCGATGGCGAGGATGGTGTAGAAGAGATTCGGCCCGAGTGCCGCCACGATCGCCAACGCCAGGATCAGTGGCGGAATGGCCAACAGAGCGTCGATCACCCGCATGATCAACGCGTCCCAGAACCTGCCCAGATACGCAGCGATAAATCCGAGGACCGCCCCCGCGATCAGGGAGAGAGCAACGGCTCCCGCCACGACTTGCAGCGTAACCCGCGAGCCGAAGATGATGCGGCTGGCGATGTCGCGGCCGAGCTCGTCGGTCCCCAGCCAGTGGGTCGTGCTCGGCGGGCTCAGTATCTTTTCGACGGCGACATGTTGCGGATCGAAGGGAGACAACAGCGGCGCGAAGGCCGCCATCAACACGAGGCCGAGAAAGAGGAGCGTCCCCACGGCGCCCTGCCGGTGCTTGAGCAGATCGCGCATCAGGCGGGGTTCCGCGCCACCGCCACGCGCCGATGTCTTGTCGGGGGAGCCGGTTGCCATGCTTGGCGGGGGCGTCTCTTGTACTTGGTTCACGACCCTGGGCCTTCCACTACACGATCAAGAGCTGCCTGATTCTCGGATCGACGTACGCGTACAGTATGTCGGTGATCAGGTTGACGAATATGACCAGCAGGACGACCAGGAAGATGCTGCTTTGAACCACCGGGAAATCCCGCGTGGACACTGCGGCGACGATGAGGCTCCCCAGTCCCGGCGTTGAAAAAATCGTCTCGGTCACGATGGCCCCGCCCAGCATGTTTCCGAGTTGCAGGCCCACCAGCGTCAAGACGGGTATGAGCGCATTGCGCAGGATGTGCTTCCGGACGATGGCGGACCAGGGCAGGCCCTTGGCGTGGGCGGTTCGGACATAGTCCTGCGACAGCACCTGCAGGACGCTTGCCCGTGTCTGGCGAACGATCAGCGGCGCGACGTGCAGACCGATGGTCAAAGCGGGCAGGATCATGAGCTTGAGGTTTTCGACGGGCGATTCCGTGAAGGGTACGTACCCCGAGGGCGGCAGCAAGTTGAAAAAGATGGCGAACAGGAGGATCAGCAGGACCCCAAGCCAGAAGTAGGGGACGCCGAGGGCAACGGCCGAGAACATTCCGATGACGGCGTCGACGGTCGTGCCGCGTCGAAGCGCGGCCAGGATGCCGGCGGGAATACCGATGACCAGGGCAATGATCAGCGCAAGGGCGCTCAACTCGAGCGAGACCGGCAGACGATCCACCAGCATGGCCCAGACACGTTCATTGCTGTGAAGCGATCGGCCCAGGTCGCCGCTCAAGGTCTTGGTCAGCCAATCCAGGTATTGGACGAACATCGGGCGATCGAACCCGTACTGCTGGCGCGCGATCTCGCGCTGTTCGGGTGTGGCGAACTCTCCCAGAACGGTGAGCGTGGGGTCGCCCGGAATCACGTTGATGACGAAGAAGACGAAAAACGAGACCAGGAGGACCACCGGGACGGTTTGTCCGATTCGCTTCGAAATGAACAGAAGCATCAGATGCCCTCAGGCCTGAAGATCTTCGAGAGGAGTTTCCCGTGTACGGTCGGGCGCGGCAAACCGCCGCCGGGAGCTGAATGGACAGCCCGAGGGCGGAATGGGAGGGCCGGCGCCCTTCGACATGCTCAGGACGGGGCTTCGCGAAGCGAAGTCGAAGGGCGCCAGACGGAATTTCTCAACAACCTGTTCGGAACGGCTACTTCGCCGTCCAAGCCTCGGCAAACACCCAGGCACCGCCCACCGTGCGCTTCAGGTTCTTCACCGCGGTACGCTCAACCTGAGTCGACTCCATGAAGAACAGGAAGCCGTAAAGCGCGTTGTCGACCAGATAGGCCTGGATCTCGCGGTACAGTCCCTTTCTCACCGATTGATCCGTCTGCCGGGCGGCGTTGTCGATCATGTCGAACAGCTTATCGTCGCTCACTCCTGTCCGCTGGATACGCGCGCGCCGTCCGAATATCCGTCCGAACGTCTGGGCCGGGTCGATCCCCGGCACCGTGAAGCGGCCGATGCCGAACATGTGGTTCTTGGCGCGAAGACTGGCCTGCATCGACTGGCGGTCGACGGTCTTGATCGTGAGATTGATGCCGGCCTCCTTCAGTTGCGCCTGCATTAGCTGAGCGACCGTGGAATCGGGCTGACGCTTGATGATGTCCAAGCGCGCGTCGAGACCATCCTTGTGCCCGGCTTCGGCCAGCAGTTGCTTGGCGCGGGCGGGGTCATGACCGTACTTTTCGAGTGTGGCGTCGAACACCCAGTTCTGGTTGGGGATCAGGGTCGGTGTCACCTGTCCTCTGCCAAGGGTGATGACCTTCATCATCGTTTGACGATCGAGGCCGAACAGAACCGCCTGCCTCAGCCGAAT
>JAJEHK010000244.1 GCA_022823765.1 Alphaproteobacteria bacterium
AATACCGCGCCCACCTCGTCACTGTGATGGCCAGAAGAGCCGTCGCCCTCGCCAACGCCGTCCCCTGACAACCGTTCTGTCGCACGGCGGGGATCATCCTTGTCTGATCCTCCGGCCGGCGGACCCGTGTCGACCCGGCTGGTGGCACAGGCCGCAGGCCTATGAGTGGCCGTGTGCGGCGCGCGCTTCTGCGAGTAGGCAGAGGATCTCGTACATGATGGTGGCGCCGACCAGGGCGGTGTTTCCCGTCTGGTCGAACGGCGGCGCCACCTCCACAACATCGCCGCCGCGAAGGTCCAGGCCCCTCAAGCCCCTTAGCAGCTTTTGCGCATCGATCGTCGTGATGCCGCCGATCTCCGGGGTTCCGGTGCCGGGCGCGTAGACCGGGTCAAGGCCGTCCACGTCGAACGAGATGTACATCGGGCCGTCGCCGACGACGCGGCGCGCCTCTTCGATCGTCGCGTCGACGCCCATGTCGTCGAACTCTTCCATGAACACCACGCGCATTCCCTGATCCAGGGAAAAGTCCCAGCCTTCCGATGTGTTCTGTGCGCCCCGGATACCGATCTGAATCGTTCTCTTCGGGTCCAGGAGACCGTCTTCGACGGCCCGTCGGAAGGGGGCGCCGTGGGTGAACTTGGACCCCTGGAACTCGTCCCAGGTGTCCGTATGGGCATCGACATGGACCATGCCCAGTCTCTCGTCGGCCGCGATCGCCTTGAAAATGGGATAGGTAATCGAATGATCGCCGCCCGCCGTCAGCGGAAACGCACGGTGCCGGTGAACGTCGCGGTAGAACGCCGCAATCTCCTCGACGACCGCTGCATCCTCGAAAATCCGGGTGAAGCGAACGTCACCAAGGTCCGCGACCCTGCATAGTTCATAGGGATTACACCGCGATACGTGATGGATGGAGCGCATGAGGCTCGACATGTTCCGGATTTCGCGCGGACCATGCCGGGCGCCGGCCCTGTTCGTCGTTCCGCCGTCATAGGGCACGCCGATCAATGCAATGTCGACACCTTCGGCGGTGGCAGCGTACGGCGTGCGCATGAACGTCGCGATTTCGCCGTAGCGCGGCGCGACCATCGGGTCGAACCCTGTTGTCTCTCGTTCATTCACGGACTGATGCTCCCTGTACCCGGGTGGTCACGGTCATGCGGTTCGAAGAGAACGAGACCTGCCGGAAACGGTGAATTCGACACTACATCCCGATCTCTAAGCAATTCAATTCTATGCATAGACTCTTCGACAGGCGTCGATGTAACGTGGCGGCCATGCTGCACAACGTGTCGAATCCCGACCTTCACCTTCTTCGTGTCTTCATGGCTGTGGTCGAGGCGGGTGGCTTCTCGGCAGCCCAGATCAATCTGAACGTTGCACAATCGACGATCAGCACTCAGATGACCGATCTGGAGACCCGTCTCGGAATGCGTCTCTGCAATCGGGGACGGACGGGTTTCTCCCTGACCGACGACGGTCGTGTCGTCTACGAAGCCGCCCAGGAGTTGTTCCGTTCGATGAGCAACTTCAGGACAAGGGTGAACGATCGACGAGGTGGATTGGCGGGCACGCTGCGCGTTGCGTTCGCCGATGCGCTGTTGAGCAATCCCGACTTCAGACTCGATGACGCGATCCTGCACTTCATTGCGGATGCTCCGGACGTGGAATTCGAACTGAAGACCGCAAACCCGCTGGATATCGAGCACGGCGTGCTGGACGGCAGATATCATGCCGGCATCCATACGTTTCCGAACCACGCGCCCGGACTGACCTATACCAAGCTCTTCACGGAACGCCAGACGCTCTATTGCGGAGAAAGACATCCGCTCTTCGGGACTCCTGACTCGGAACTGAAGCCCGAGGAAATCGAGCGGCTCCCGTTCGTCAGGCGAACCTACTACGGGGGAACGCTTCAGACTGGAGCGTTCCGACCCAAGAGAGTGGTTGCCAATGCCGATTCCATGGAGGCGCTGGCAACGTTGATTCTCTCTGGGGAAATGATTGGCCATCTGCCGGCTGAATGGGTCAGGAACAGTTGCATTGACGCCAAGCTTCAAGCTCTCGTCGAAGACAAGTTCTCATACGATTCCAACTTCGAGATTGTCGTCAAGACCGGCGCTCAGCACACCAAGCTGGTGCAGACGTTCCTTCGCGAGGTGTTTTCGCTCTACGGCATCAGCGATCTCGGCATCAAGCCGAAGCGCCCACGTCCGGTCCGGTCGCGTGCCGGCGTCCGAGCCATGAACCCAAGAAACTGAGGTTGCTTCAGGCAGAAATCGGAGTTGCCAGGCGCGTCCGACCAGCCACCGGTACTCTGGCATGACAGATGCGGTTCAAGATCATTCGGCCCGATCAACTCGCTCCGGCAAGAGCCATGGCACCGGAGGGGCCAGGATTGCCGTTGCAACTGAGTGATCCCGGACACTTGTGCGGGCGGATGACGTACTTCATATCGACAGGCATCGATATGAAGTACGTCACTCTCATATTCTTGCAGATAGCTCCTTGCGACACCGTTCTTGGTACATGGGACTGAAGCACATGGAGAGAGGTTGAGAAACCTCGGGCGGCCAACCTGACATGGCGACAAGCCGAGCGCCAGGTTCGCCCTTGCAGCTTGTCTGCCGGTGCGGTCCCGTTGTGCCGCCATGGGCATGTGTCAATTCAGGAGAGCCAACATGAGCAAGAAGACAGCCAGGTCCTTCCTTCAGAGGTCGGGCCGTTCCCTGTCCCGGGTCGCTGCAGTCAGTTTGTCGTTCTGTGCGATCGTCCTCGCCGGTCTGATTGGATCGGTCCAGCCTTCGACAGCGGACAACGTGGTGCGTTGCGCCTATCCGTTCTGGTTCGGATTCGCGCCGGCGCCGGTCGCCAACGAAATGGGCTACTTTGCCGAGGAAGGCATCGAGTTCGAGGCCGTGTTCGACAACGATCGCGCCAATGTCCTTCCGGGTCTCGAGTCGGGCGACATCAATTGCACCATGCGTACGATCGGCGAACACATTTCTCGTCCCATGAGCGCCGATTCGAATCTGGTCGTCATTGGACTGGTTGACATCTCGGTCGGAGCCGATGGTGTCGTCGGCGCCCCCGGGATCGACTCGGTCGAGGACCTCGTGGGCAAGACCTTCGCGGGCGAAATCAACCATCCCGGAACCCTGATGACGGCGCACGCGCTCAAGCAGGCGGGATACAGCCTGGACGACGTCAACCTGCGACTGATCGCAACCGACGACAGCCCGGCCGTTTTCGAGGACCCCGAAGTTGCGGCCGTCGCGAGCTGGGAGCCGATGTTGAGCGAGATCGTGGCGAACACGTCGCGCGAAGGATCGAAGATCCTGCTGTCCTCCAAGGACTTCAACGGGCTGATTACCGATGTGGTCATTGTCAACCGCGACGATTATGAGGCCAACAGGGAGAAGTATGCAGCCTTCATGCGCGGCATCTACAGAGCCGTTGACCTCTTCAACTCGGATCCGGACAAGTTCCTGGAACTGGCCGCGCCCGGATACGACGTGACGCCGGAGCAGATGGCTGTTGACCTTGCGGGCGTGTACTACACGACCTACGAGGACGCCGTCGCATATTTTGGAACGGACGGTTCGGAACCGAAGCTCAAGCAGATCACCGAAGATCTGACGGTGATCCAAGTCGATCTGGATCTCATGGACGAAGCCATCCCGTACGAGTTTCTGGTCGACGCGTCCCTGACGAAGGACCTGTTCGAAGGCAAGACTCGCTAATCGAATTGCCTGACGGCGCTTGTGTCCGGGTTTGTGCGCACTCTCCAGTCGTTCTTGCCGGCCCGGACACGCCGTCTTCCCGTAGAGGCGGCCCGTTCCGCTCTGTCATAGTCTGATGTCGCGCGGCGGCGGCGGTGCGATCCGCCGCGGCTCCGTGGTATGAAGAACCCGAAGGGCGGCGGATCGATGGGGAAGACTGACATGCCGGGCACAGCAGGCCGGGGACGGGCGAGCGGCTCCGGGCAGGCGCTGGGGGCGCTCGTCGCCTATCGCGGCGCGACAGGCGGCCGCGCAAACCTGACATTGGGAATCGCTGCGTTCGTTCTGTTCATCGCAGTCTGGTACCTCATCGTGTTCACGGGGCTCGTTACTGAGCGATTTCTCCCCTATCCAGGCGTCGTCATCGGGACCATGGCGCAACTGCTGGTGACGGAGAGTTTCCTGAACGATGTCTGGATCTCCGTCGCCCGCGTCTGGGGCGCATTTCTTCTCTCGGTCGTCGCCGCCGTGCCGATCGGGATCTGGATGAGCAGCTACAGAATCGTTGGCGCATTGGTCGAGCCGATCGTCGACTTCATTCGATACCTGCCGGTTCCCGCTCTCGTGCCCCTTCTCATCATCTGGTTTGGAATCGGGGAGGCATCCAAGGTCGCCGTGCTCTGGATGGGCACGTTCTTCCAGCTGGTCCTGCTGATCGCCGACGACGCGAAGCGCATTCCGCGGGAGTTCGTCGAAACGGGTTACACGCTGGGTGCCAAACCGCGCCAGATCACTCGCAGCATCGTCCTTCCGTCGATGCTGCCCACCATGGTGGACAATCTCAGGATCACGCTCGGCTGGTGCTGGACGTGGATCATCGTTGCCGAGATCGTTGCCGCCAACAGCGGAATCGGCCACTACATCTGGTCAATGAGGCGCTTCCTGAAGACGCCGGAAGTGATGGCCGGGATTCTGGTGGTCGGCATCATCGGATTGCTCACCGACCAGGCCGTCCGCATCGCCCATCGGCGGCTGTTCAGGTATCTGTGAGGCCGGATATGACCGCAATCCAGTCCCGGGCCTTCGTCCAGATTCAAAACGTCTTCAAGGAGTTCGAGACCGAAGGCAAGGGCGCCGCGCCGATTCCCGTCATCGACGGCGTGTCGATGGAGATTCAGGAGGGAGAGTTCGTCGTCTACCTCGGCCCCTCCGGATGCGGGAAGACCACCTTGATGCGCATCGTCGGAGGCCTCGAGACCGCGACGACCGGCGAAGTGCGCCTGGGCGGCGAGAGGGTCACGGGACCGGACCGGCGAAAGGGAATGGTCTTCCAGGCCTACACGTCGTTTCCATGGCTCACGGTTCTCCAGAACATCAAGTTCGGGACCAAGTATCGCGACGATGTCAGCGAGACGGAACGCAATGAGATCGCAAATCACTACCTGCAGCTCGTCGGCCTCGAAGACTTCGCCGACTTCTACGTCAACCGGATCTCCGGCGGCATGCGGCAGCGGGTCGCCATCGCGCGGACGCTCGCGGCGGCTCCGGACATCCTGCTGATGGACGAGCCGTTCGGCGCCCTCGACGCGCAGACTCGGGACTTCCTCCAGGAGCAGCTCCTGGAGATATGCCGCGCGGAACGAAAGGCGGTGATCTTCGTCACGCACGACGTCGAGGAGGCGGTCTTCCTCGCGGATCGCGTGTTCATGTTTTCCGCGCGGCCGGCCCGGGTCATCGAGGAGATCGACGTCAATGGGGCGATCGGTTCCGAGAGGATGGCGGACACGAAGGAGACAGACGCCTTCTTTCATCTGAGGAATCACGTCCGCGACCTGATGCGGGACCAGGCAAGGGCGATCGGATGACGATGCCAGGGCCCGCCGAGCCCGGCAAGGCGAACTTCGACTTCTCCGGCCGCCGGGTTCTTGTCACAGGCGCAAGCCGGGGCATCGGGTTGGGCGTGGCGGAAGGCTTCGTTGCCGCCGGAGCGGACGTCACGATCCTGGCCATCGATGACGAAGTCGAGGAAACGGCGAAGATGCTCGCAGGCCTTCACGACCGGGAGGTCGGCGCGATCGTGTGCGATATCGCGAACCGGGACGAGGTCCGCATCGCACTGACGCCCTTCGATCGCATCGACGTGCTCGTCAACAACGCGGGGCTGGAACTTGTCACGCCGGTGACCGACGGCTCCGAGGAGGCGGTCGCGACCTTCGAGAGGATCGTCGAGATCAATGTTCTGGGAACGTATCACGTAACCCGAACGGCGCTCCCCAAGATGGGCACCGGAGGCCGAATCATCATCACGTCATCCATGTGGGGAAAGACAGCGGTTGCCGAATTCAGCGCCTATAGTTCGTCCAAGCACGCGAACATCGGATTCATGCGCAGTCTCGCCAAGGAGCTCGGACCGCGCGGAATCAGCGTGAACGCCGTGTGTCCCGGCTGGGT
This sequence comes from Alphaproteobacteria bacterium, assembly GCA_022823765.1. Taxonomy (GTDB): domain Bacteria; phylum Pseudomonadota; class Alphaproteobacteria; order SP197; family SP197; genus SP197. Next base: position 6,174 of record JAJEHK010000244.1, read on the forward strand.
TCGCACCGCAGCGTCGATGCGCACTCTGTCGGTCATGGCAAGACGCGACGGAAGGGAGGAAAGCGAACTCCTGCAAGAGATTGTCGGTGCGCAGGCCATCGATGGGCTGATGGAGCCCGAAGACATGGCCATGACCTACCTCTTTCTGGCATCCGATGCGGCCAGGAACATCACGGGACAGGCCATCAGCGTCGATCGCGGAGAGTTCGTCGGATGAGTGCAGGCCTCGATGGAAAGGTGGCGTTCGTCACCGGAGTCTCGAGCGGTATCGGCGCCGCCGCTGCCCACGCCCTGGCCGCCGCCGGCGCCCGGGTTTTTGGATTCGATCTCACGTCGCCGGCGGTGACCTGTGATGCAGTGCGTGCCTGCGGTGGCGACATGGCGGGATACCGGGGCGATGTCAGCGTCGAGGACGACGTGATCGGGGCGGTCGGGACCTGTCTCGATTCCTTCGGCACACTGGATATCGCCGTCAACTGTGCCGGTACGGCCAACGAATGTCCTTCGCTGGAAGAAACCGTTGAGGACTTCGATCGCGTTGTCGCGGTGAATCTGCGGGGAACCTTTCTGGTCGGGCGGGAATCAATCCGGCAGATGCTGTCGCACGGCAAGGGTGGCCGAATCGTGAATATCGCCTCCGATCTGGGCTACCTGGGCCGTGCTGGTTACGGGAGCTACTGCGCTTCCAAGGGCGCCGTTCTGAGCCTGACCCGATCCTGGGCCAGGGAGTTCGCGCCGCGTGTTCTTGTCAACTGCGTGGCACCGGGTCCGATCGATACGCCGATGCTTGGACCGGATTTCATGTCGCCGGAAGTCCGTGCAAGCGAAACCGCAATCCCTCTTGCCCGGATCGGTTCGGTCGAGGAGGTCGCCGCAGCGATCGTCTTCCTGAGCGGACCCGGCGCCACATTCATGACCGGCCAGACGATCGGCCCGAACGGCGGCTCGGTCATGCCCTAGAGGCTGCGGATGCAGAACTTCCGTTGATGGAGCGGACGTTCTCTTCGAATGATCCTGAGCTACCAGTGAACAACTTGGAGTGTGGCTGGAGTTTCGGGTGCCCCCTGAAATCCTGCCCTTGGACTCTGTGCGTCTTTTGCACTGAATGTCGTACATGGGCGAACATCGAGGCCGGATCGGGCGGTGGGGGCATGTCATGAGCAGGAATCTGGTTGTCATTCTCATCATCAGCGTGCTGGCGCTTGCGGGTTGCCGATCCATGGGAGTCATCGATTCAGACGTTGGTCAGCATTACGCCGCTCATGACGCGAAGGTCCGCTTCTCCATGCGAGCACCGTCAGGCGAGGGACCATTTCCCGCCGTGATCCTGATGCACGGATGCAGTGGCCTTGGCAGCGCGGTGGA
>JAJEHK010000076.1 GCA_022823765.1 Alphaproteobacteria bacterium
GAACTTGTCCTCGGCAAGGGCGCAACCGATGAGCGAGACGGCGAGATCGAGTTGATCGACTTTCGCGAGGCCATTGAGCCCGCACTCCTTTCGCCATGCGGATACGGTGCGCACGACCTCGGGCATCGGCACCCCGCGATAGCCGATCACATGCTTGAGATAGGCCTCGAACCACTCTTTCCTGGCTGCATCCGCCACGGCGTCAAGGCGCTTCTGAAGGTCGCCGATCACGGCTTCAGACATGATGTGTCCCTCCCGAACACCGCGGCACCAAGCGCCTCCGCAGACGATCCGGTCTACCGCCCCATGAAGACGGTGGAGACGGGTACCGGGCGCCTTTCCTGAAACACCTTGCCGGAAAAGGCAATCAACCGCACCGGATCGCCCCCCGGCAATCCGGGATCCGACAGTGTCCTTTTCCGGGAGCGGACGACTCGACTCGGGGTGGAGGCGTGCCGGAATCCGGTTCCACCTTCTCCTCTGCGCCGGCCGTATCGGTCATCTGGCGCAGCGAATCGAGATGGATGGCCCGGATCAGTTCATGTGTCGTCACAGCCAGTCAACGTGGCTCCACTTCAGGTATGATGGCGAACTGATTGAGGAAGCGTACGATCGCCGGTCGCTGTTGGCCCCGGACCCGCACATGGCGCGCCAGGTCCTCGACCCGTACACCGCAGCACGTCACGAGAATCGCGCACTCGTGTGGCTGGATGGTTGAGAGCATCCACGAGACCGCCCTGCTGTCCGCGCAGTTCACGTCCGGCGGACAGGAAAGAGCCGCAAGGATGCCAGTGCCCGTCGGACGTGGTCCCGCCATGCCCGCGCAATGCTTGCGTGCGATCCGGCGCACAATGGCTTCCCCTTCCGGTAGAGGCGCAGCAAAGCAATGGCTGTAGAGGCGCGTATGTTCGGCGAACGCGTCCGGTGCGTGCAACGCCTCGCGCTCGAGATGCCCGTGGCGACGCCTCATGGCATTGGGCCACTGTTGCCGCTGCCTTCCTCCGGCGGCGACATGCCCCGTGAGGCCGGTGGAACGCTGAGCGCCTCGAGTACGGCTTCCTTCAATGCCTCTCCGGTCCACTGCACTCGCGGCTCAATGACGGGCTTGACCTTGTCATCGATCAACCGTCCTGCCGGCATCGTCCGGACAATCTCCCGAACGACATGAATCTCCCGCGGATCAATGCTGCCAAGGGCATGCTGAAGCGCTGGGAGATCGAACCGTCTGGCGCAGGCGAGATCATAGGCGTCGCGCGCGACAATCTCGCCTCCAGCATACATCCGCCTCGCAATCTTGGCATACAGGATCTGGGCACTGGACTGCAGTACAAGTCGGGTCCCGGCCAGCCTGGTCGGCCGGACAGACTCGATCACGGTGGTCCTGGGCAATAGCGTTGCCTCAAGACCATCAATCTCGGCATAGGTTGCAATGGAATCGCACCAAGTAGGTTCCGCGGCGCAACCCGGTATTGTCTTGATCGCGGCCTCCAGGTGCTCCCTGCCTGCCGGTCCCAGTCCGTCGTATGCGTGCGGCTCGCAGAACAGGTCCACGTCCAGAGAACGACGGTGGCACCACCGGGCGGCCAGAACCGTACCGCCTCCGAACGACAGGAACTCAGGTGCAATGAACTCCGAAAGCACTCCGAACAGCCGCGCGGCGACGCGCCCCTGCGGGTCGGGCACCTCCTCTTGCGCTCTACTGTCCATGGTCGGGGAGAATCGTGTCCTGAGAACACCAGTAACATGGCGTTCCGGGGTTCATGTTTCAACACGGGGACTCCAGTGGAGGAAATGGTGATGCGCGCCGGTCGTGCTGCTGCCGCCCTGGACCCCAGCACGGCGACCAAGCAAGACGTCCTCGCCGACATCGTGGTGGTACCGCCGCGAAAAGCCCTGCGCGCATGCTGGTGTGCAATGACCGGGCGGGCCCGGGTCACCGCTCCAGCCCGGTGACGACACGTCCCTCGCGTGAGTGGCTGGTATACTCCCTTGAGAATCGAACGGAATCGCCGATGCCTGACGCCACGGAGTGTCCAGCGCGTACGGACGTCGCCGTCATCGGAGCCGGAATCACCGGTCTCATCGCCGCGCTCCACCTCGCCCGTGCGGGGCGGGATGTGGTCGTCCTGGACCGCGGCGAGGCCTGGGGAGAGGCGTCGGGAGCCAACGCCGGCACGCTTTCCCTGCAGGTCAAGCACCCGCACGTCATGGAACTCATGCAGATGTCGCTCGACCTTTGGGAACGGGAAGCCGCCACCTTCGACCAACAGGTCACGCGGTGCGGTGGACTGCGCGTGGCGCTCTCCAGCCGGGAGGTGGACATGCTGCGGACGTCGGTCGCACTGCAGCAGCGTCGTGGCTTCGATGTCGAATTCCTGGAGGGACGGGCGCTTGCCGACTACGCGCCATGGCTCGGCGACGAGGTGCTCGCGGCATCCGCCTGCCCCAGGGATGCCTATTCGATGCCGCTCTCGACCGGTCCCGGCCTGATGAAGGCGGCAGCGGCCGCCGGGGTACG
>JAJEHK010000191.1 GCA_022823765.1 Alphaproteobacteria bacterium
ATCCATAGAGGCCGGGAAGCCCCCAAGCTGCAACACCACCGGTCAACGGCGCCAGAAATCCGATGCGGACCGTCTCCTGGGCGCTCAGTCTCCCCGGATGCACTGCGGTGGCCGCAGCGGCACCGGCGAGCGCCGACGTGCCCATGAACCTGCGTCTGTCAATGGGGCCAAAAGTCATGATCTGTCCTCCTTGCCGTCTCGGTGATTCGGGGGAACCCGACTTGTAAGGCGGCGTCTCCCCCTCTTTCTGTTTTCGTAGCAGGTATCATCCCCTATCGCCGTCGTGTAGACAACACTCGACTGAACATCGGGATCACGGGACGCAAACTGGCCTCTCCGGAAGAGGGAGTCGTACCGTGTGCCCGGAAGGGAGGATGGACTTCCCTGGCTGGCATGTGACCGCGGCACCGGCAATCTCGATGATGTCCATGCGATCGAGACGACGTCACGCCCGGTGGCGTTTCAGGCCTGGACTGACGGAGTGCAGGCATTCGCACCCCTTGCCAACTGTCAGGTCGCAAGACCCGGGTGCCGATGTCCTGCCGGAAGATCAACGCGCGGGAGGAGCACCTCCGGACCTTGGACCGCCCCTGTTCCCGAAGTGCCGGAAAGGGCTTCAATTCGCCGGCCAGTGGCGTGAGCGGAGATGAAGCTGCGATCGCGGGGCTGTCCGGGCGTGAAGTCACGAGGAGGTGAAGCGGTCGAGAACGTTGGCCACGATGCGTTCGACAAAGGGATCGCGCAGTTCCAGCGCCCGCGGCCATTCCGTCGAGCCACCGTTGAACACCTCTCCCTTGCCGCGGGCGAAGGTGGCGATCATGCCGGCCCCACGTCCTTCATTCTCGCGGCAGTGGGCCGGCAGCAGGTCACCAAGCGCCTCCATGATCTGCTCGGCCTCGCGCAACGGACCGTTAAGCGGGACCGAGCCATCGAAACGGTCCTCCTCGCCGCGCACCGCAGGTGCCAGGGCAAGGATTTCCAGGGACTCCGGGGCGCCGTCCTCGAATGTCGGGAAAGGCAATCCACGGCGGAACGTGTACTCCACCGCGTCGAGTTCGAAGGTCGCGAGATTGACAGGCGTGCCGCCCAGGAGATCGCCGTAGTAGAGATCGGTCCCGGCGAAGGCCCAGTGCTGCGGCCGGTAAACGGTATAGCCTCCAGAAGAGCGGGGCGCCGCCACGCCGTAGCGGTTGTAGGTCCCCGACATGCCCGTCAGCCCCATCGTGGTGGCCGCCGGGCGCCCGATCAGGGTGCAGTCCCACGCGGTGGTGACAAGGTGGGGCGTGGTGGAGGTGGCGGGATCGGCATCGGGAACCCTGTAGCAATACTGCGTGGTCCCGTCATCGGACAACCGCACCTGCCAGTAGAAGTTCCCGGCGAAACGGGCGAGACCGCCACCGCGATCAACGAAGTCGTCGACCCGGTCGCGCATCTCCCAGGTCCAGTATTCGTCGTGTCCGATGATCGCCAACGCGTCGAAGCCGTCGAGGCTGCTCTCGTCGAAGTGAAGGTCGTGCTGCGTGAGATAGTCGAGTTCATAGCTCCGGTTTTCGGCCCACACGGCAAACAGTCTCTCGTATGTCGCCCAGAAGGCATCCGCATGATGCCGGCTCGTGTCGTAGAGACGCGCCCACTCGTAGGAAGGATAGCGGGGCTGCCAGCCGATCGGCGGCGAAAAGGCATGGGATTCACGCGGCGCTTCAGCCGGCTTGCGCAAGAAGCCGCGGCCCACGGGACGCTGTGTCGACAGCACCGGCGACGCAATGTCGTCACGCGGATCGTTCCCGAGACCGCGATAGTGATTGGCGCCTCCCCAGTCGTTGTAGGCGATCAGCGTGCTTGTCGTCAGCATGAAGCCGATCTTCCGCCGTTTGCGGACCGGGTTGCGCACGACAAAGAAGGCATCGGACTCGAAGTGGTCTGATCCGTCCGCGATGCCGAGGACGATGATGTAGAGGCCCGACGGCCAGTCCTCGTCGACAGGGATGGTGAGAGCCACGGGCCAGCCGCAGCCCGAGGCGTAGGCGTCATCGGGGACGGCGTGGCGCTCGCCCGGCAGGTCCTGGCGTTGCAGGACACGCTGCGGCGAGGCGCCGTCGCGGTAGATCGTCAGCGACCAGGAGGCGCGTGTCGCACTGACGTGGAGCCTGATCACGTCGCCCGCCTCGTAGGACATGCGATCCGTGTAGCCCCACACCTCCAGGGCATCGTCGGCAGCGGACTGTCCGGGGGATGGCCAGCCCGGCATCGACCAGGCATAGGGCGCCTTTCGTTGGCCGTCGCGTGCGTTCATGTGTCTCTCCTCACAATGGCATGAGCGAGTCTATCCGGAATACCGGCCGCACTGCGACGGCCCGGACCGGTTTCATGATGTCAGAAGGTGGCACGCGGCCACGTGACCGTCGCCGACATGCTGCGGACTTGGCCTGGTGTCGTGACACAGGGACCAGGCGTGGGGACACCGGGTGTGGAACCGGCAGCCCCGGGGCCGCGACGCGGGACCGGGGATCATCCCCGACAGCGGCCGATGAACCTGTCTCCTCGAAGGATCGACAACAGGCGTCGCCGCCATCAACGCCTGGGTGTAGGGGTGGCGGGGCTGTCTGAAGATCTCGTCCCGCGGCCCTTCCTCGACAATCTCGCCAAGGTAGAGGACGGCGATGCGGTCGCTGACATGTTCGACAACGCCGAGACTGTGGGAAATCAGCATGTAGGCCAGGTTGTGCTGTTCCTGCAGGCGCATGAGGAGATTGAGAATCTGCGCCTGGACGGAAACGTCGAGGGCGGAGGTCGGCTCGTCAAGCACCAGCAGACGCGGATTGAGGGCAAGGGCGCGCGCCAGCACGACCCGCTGGGCCTGTCCACCGGAGAGTTCATGGGGATAGCGGGCGAGGAATGACGGATCGAGACCGGTCTCGCCAAGAAGGGCCTCGACCCGTCGGCGGCGTTCGCCACGATCAAGCCCGGTGTGCGTGACCAGGGGTTCGCTGACGATGGCGCGAACCGTCATGCGCGGATTGAGAGAGGCAACGGGATTCTGGAACACGAGCTGCATGTCCCGGCGCCATGCCCTGAGGCCGGCGGCGTCAAGCCGGAGCACGTCACGCCCGTCAAACAGGATGTCGCCGTGGCTGGCCGACACGAACCTCGCCAGCGCCATGGCCAGGGTCGACTTGCCGCACCCCGATTCGCCGACGACGCCGAGGGTTTCGCCGCGCCGGAGCCGCAGGCTGATGTCCTCGAGAACCCGCACATATCCGCGCCGCCTGCCGATGATGGCGGTCCCTGCCGGGTAGTCGACCGCGAGGTTCCTGACGTCGAGCAGGACGTCGTGACCCGCCGTCATTGCCCGTCCCCGAGGTGGCAGGCGCTGCGGTGGCGATCCGAGAGCCGCCGCACCGCGGGGTCCTCGAGACGGCAGGAAGCAATGGCGAAGTCACACCGCTCGCGGAATGCGCAACCCTCGATGTTCGTGGCGTCAGCAGGCACGGAACCCCGAATGACGGCAAGCGGCGTGCGTTGCGTCTGTTCGCCCGGCCGTGCCTTCAAGAGTCCCCTCGTGTAGGGGTGATGCGGCGCGAGAAAGATATCCTCGGGGTCGCCTTCCTCGACTATCCGCCCAAGATACAGGACCGCCACCCGGTCGCAGGTCTGGGCCACCACGCCGAGATCATGCGTGATGATGACCAGTGTCAGGCCGCGCTTCCTGCGCAAGCGGTCGAGCAGGGCGAGGACCTGGGCCTGGATGGTGACATCGAGGGCCGTCGTCGCCTCGTCGGCGATCACCAGGTCCGGATCGCCGGCCAGGGCCATGGCGAGAAGGACCCGCTGCTGCATGCCGCCTGAGAGTTCGTGGGGGTAGCGATCGAGCAGGGCGGCAGGATCTGCCAGTTCGAGCTCGCCAAGCAGGGAGACGGCACGCTCCCGGGCCTCCCGTGCCCGGGCTCTTCCGTGACGTCGCATGATCGCCGTGATCTGGCTGCCGATCGTGAACAGTGGATTGAGAGCGGCGGCTGGATCCTGATGGACCATGGCGATGTGCCGGCCACGCAAACCGGCCCAGGCACTGCGGCTTCCCGATACCAGTTCCTGGCCCCGGTAGGCGATCGAGCCGGCGGCGATCGAACCCGGGGGCGGCACGAGGCCAAGGATGGCGTGGGCAGTCATCGACTTGCCGCATCCCGACTCGCCGACGATGCCGTAGGCCGTGCCCTCCTCGACCTCGAAATCGATTCCGCGCAACACCAGGCGGCGCCCTCCCGGGGCGGGAAAACCGACCTTGAGACCGGTGACGGCGAGGAGCGGTGCGCTCATGCGCCCTGCATGGCGCGGCCGCGCGGGCTGGTCGCCATGTGCACTGCATCGCCGGCGAGATTGAACGCCATGATGGTCACGAAGAGCGCCACGCCGGGAAATGTCGGTACCCACCAGTGGCCCGTCTGCACGTAGATGCGTCCCTCCGAGATCATCGCTCCCCAGTCGGCTGTCGGCTGCGGCACCCCCAGCCCGACGAAGCCCAGTGCGCTCACGGTCAGGATGGCGGCACCGAGATCGAGCGTCGCCTGGACCCATACCGGCGTCATGACGTTGGGCAGGACATGACGCAGCACAACCACCGGATGACTGACACCGATGCCACGCGCCGCCCTGACATAGTGCCGCTCGCGCAACGATATCGCCTGCCCCCGCGCAATGCGCGCGTACCACGGCCACCAGGTGAGCGAGATGGCCAGGATCGCATTCTCCAGACTGGGCTGCAGGACCACGGCGACGGTCATGGCCAGCAGCAGGGGCGGAAAGGCGAGAAACACGTCGGTGACGCGCATGATCGCCTCGTCGAGCCAGCCACCGACATAGCCTGCCGTGGCCCCGAGCAGCGTTCCCGCCACCACCCCGATGAGGACGATGGCAAGTCCCGACACGAGTGCCGTGCGCGCCCCGAAAAGGACGCGGGCCAACACGTCGCGGCCCAGCGCGTCCGTGCCGAAGGGATGAGCCAGTGAAGGCTCCAGGAGCTTGTCCTCGATGTTCGTCGCTCCGCGCCCCTGGTCTGCATGAGGTGTGACGAGGGGCGCCGCAACGGCCAGCATGATGATGACCGCAAGGGCCACCAGGGCGCCGGCCGCCAGGCGGTCTCCGAGGACGTGCCGGCGGGCCGATCCCTGAGGCGGGTTGACGAGGGCTGCCAGCAAGGTCGCTGCGGCCCCGGAAGCCGGCCTTTCAGCCGACACTGCTCTCACCCAGCCGGATTCGCGGATCGAGTACCGCCTGCAGCAGGTCCACGAGGAGATTGATCACGATGTAGATCACGGTCACCACCAGGGTGACGGCAAAGAGCACCGGGATGTCGTCGTTCAGAATGGCATCGAGCATGTAGCTCCCCAGGCCCGGCCACTTGAAGATGCTCTCGATGAGGACGGCACCGGTGATCGAGAAGGCGAACACCAGACCCAGAACCGTCAGCGTGGGCACGATGGCGTTCTTCAACGCCAGGCGGAACAGGATCTCGCGTTCGTGCAGTCCCGCCGCGCGGGCGGCGGCGATATGGGTTTCCGCAAGCACATCGAGCATCGACGCCCGGGTCATGCGCAGGGCCAGGCTGACCGGAAAGGTCGCCAGAACCACCACCGGCAGGATCGCGTGAGCCAGCGCGTCCCGCCATGCCACCCAGTTCCCGGTGAGCGCGGCATCGACGAGATGGAATCCGGTCAGAGTCGTCACCGGATGCAGGAAACTGGTGGTCTGGCTCAAACGGCCGCCGAGCGGCAGCAGGTCGAGCCACAGGAAGAAAAGGAGTTGCAGCAGGAGGGCGAGCCAGAAGGCGGGCATGGAAACGCCGAGAATGGAGACCACCCGCATCACGCGGTCGAATTCGGTGGCGAAGCGCGCAGCCGCAAGGACACCGGCGGGAACGCCGACGGCGATCGCGAGGAAAGTGGCGAGCACCACGAGTTCCATGGTGGCAGGCAGGCGTTCCGCCAGATCCTCGATGATCGGCCGCTTGGTGCGATAGGAGTAGCCGAACTCTCCCTGGACCGCGTTGGAAACGAAGCGCACGAACTGCACGGGCAGCGGATCGTCGAGGCCAAGGTCGGCGCGCACGGCGGCAATCGCTTCATCGCTCGCACGGGCGCCCAGATAGAGGCGTGCGGGATCGCCGGGAATGACGTGGGAAATGGCGAAGGTGACCGTCAGCGCCCCGAGCATCACGAGAAGGGCCAGAGCCAGCCGCCGCAGGAGGTAGCGGATCCCGCTCATGGCCACACTTTCTTGATGAACGCGCTGACACCCGGCATGACGTCAACGATTGTGCGGTCGCGAACTGAAATTGACCACCGAATTCCCGCTGCAGGGTCTGGTGTTGGCAGAGGCAGTTGAGGCCATCATCGACAAGGTGCACACTTCGCTTGAGCATTGTTGTCGATGCAATGGGGAGGATCAGGATCATGAACAGGTGTGTCCGCGGACCGGTCATCGTCGCCATCACCGCGCTCATTGTCGGCGCAGGCCCACTTCAGGCTGAGGACATCACCGAGAACATCGCCTTCCAGGCGATTCCCGGTGAACTGCCCTCGCTCGATCCTCCCTACATGCTGAGCTGGGATACGACGCTCGGCTTCAACGTATACGAGACACTCACCCGCTGGACCGAGGACGAAGGCATCGTCGGAGTGCTGGCCACGTCCTGGGACTCCAATGCCGAGGGTACCGAGTGGACGTTCACGCTGCGCGAGGGCGTCACGTTCCACGACGGATCGCCCTTCACGGCCGCCGACGTGAAGGCCTCGCTCGATCGCAACATCGCGGTCGGCATGGTCGCCTACGACTTCATCGGAATCGAGTCGATCGAGGTGGTCGACGACATGACGGTGCGCTTCATCGCCAGCGAACCGCGCAACGTGCCGCTCATCGTGTCGGCGCAGTACGGCATGTTCATCTACAAGGCCGAGGCGGTGGACCAGCCGCCCGAGTGGTGGGCTGAAGGAAATGACGCCGGAACCGGCCCCTATGTCGTCGCCGGCTTCGAACCCGGAACCCGCGCCGTGCTCGATCGCTATCCCGACTACTGGGGAGGCTGGGAAGAGGGCCAGTTCACCAAGGTCGTCTACCTCATCGTCGAGGACCCCACCGTGCGCGACCAGCTCATTCGTTCCGGCGAGGTCGACCTGACAACCCATCTTCCCTTCGATTCGATGGCCAGTCTCGAGAGTGTGGATGATCTCGTGGTTCTGCCCTATCTGCCATTGGCGCAGCTCATCTTCGCCTTCGATCACAGCAATCCGCCGCTTGACGACCGGGCCGTGCGCCGGGCACTGGCGATGACCTTTCCTTATGACGATGTCCACAATGGGGTGTTTCTCGGTCACGGCCGCGTGAGCGCCGGCTCCGGACCGACGGCGCTGTGGGCACCCCCGGCCGACTTCCCCTCCTGGCAACAGGATCTCGATGGCGCCGGTGCGATGCTCGCCGAAGCCGGTTTCGGTGACGGATTCGAGCTAGATCTCGCGGTCTCGGCCGGCTCCAAGGAAGTCGCGGAAGCCGTACGCCTGTGGCAGTCGGCCCTGGCCGAAGTCGGGGTGACGCTCAACATTCGCCAGCTGTCCGGTGGCGCCTTCTGGGACAGCGCCTTCAACCCCGACAACGAGGACTACGACGTCTTCGTGGTTGCCGCTTCCGGTGACGTGCCATCGCCCTACGCCTGGCTCATCATCTTCACCAGTTCGCCCTACGGATGGTTCCCGGCCATTGGCTACAACAACCCCGCATTCGACAGCCTCGTGTTCGAGGCCTGGGGGCAGGAAGCCACGGACGCCGAGGCGGCCGGCGCGACCTGGGTGGAGGCGCAGCGCATCCTGCACGAGGAAGCCGTGTCGATCTTCGCCATGGATGCACCGCTCATCATCGCCCACGGCAACGATATCGAAGGCCTGGTACCGGTGCCGCCCTACTCGGCGATCGTGTTCTGGTACGAGATGAAGCGCCAGCCATGACGCGCGATGGATGACACCGGGGGTCCGGCGATTGCCGACGCCTTCCGGCGTGACGGCTTCATCGCCGGTGCCAGGGTTCTCGAGGCGGATGCCGCCGTCGCTGTCCTCGAGAAGGTCGATGAGTTCGCTCGAACTCATTGCGACAGCCTGCCGGTGGCCGAGATGTTCCGCACCGGGAGCCATATCGTCATGCGCGCGGTTGACGACATGGTGCGTCATCCACTGGTTCTCGACGTGGTGCGTCAACTGCTCGGTGACGATCTCATCGTCTGGGACAGCGATGTCTTCATCAAGGAGGCCCACTCGCAGGGATATGTCAGCTGGCACCAGGATCTTCGCTATTGGGGGGTTGATTCCCACGACGCCGTCACCGCGTGGATCGCCCTCACCGACGCCACGGGCGCCATGGGATGCATGCGCTTTCTTCCCGGATCACACCGGGCCGGTCTCGTCGACCACGAGGACACCTTCGGAACCGACAACCTCCTGACACGGGGTCAGAACGTGAAGTGGGAGATCGACGAGAGCGAGGCGAGGCTCGGTGAACTCAAGGCCGGTGAAATGTCCGTTCACCACGGTCTGACCATGCATGCATCCGAGCCCAACCGGTCACCGCACCGGCGCGTCGGCCTCGTGGTGCGTTTCGCCACGCCGGCAATGCGGCCGGTGACCCTCGAACGCGACCATGCACAGCTCGTCTGCGGAGCGGACGCCTTCGGTCACTACGCACCGGTCCCGAGACCCCGGGCGGACGCCGCACCGGAAGCGGTGGCACTGTGGCACAAGGTGACCGGGGAGCGCGCCGGCGCCTACTTTGCCGGCGTTGCGGAAGAGGACCGCCGGTGGACAGGAGGCAGGGCCGCCAGCCACGCGTGAGACCGTTTCAGAGATCGGCCGCGCGGAGAAGAGAGCGAGCCGCCTCGCCGTGCTGCGCCATCAGGCGTTCGAGATCGAGACCGACGATGGCGCCGTCGACGACCCGCCACCGGCCGGCCACCATGACCCGGTCAGCCCGGTGGGCACCGCACAGCACCAGGGCGGCGAGCGGATCGTGGGCCCCCGAGAACCGCGGCTCATCCAGCGTGAAGAGCGCCAGATCGGCCTGGCGTCCCTCCTCGATCCGGCCAATGTCGTCGCGTCCCAGGCATGCCGCGGAGCCTTGCGTGGCCCAGCGCAGCACATCCCTGTGGCCGACCCTGGAAGCTCCGTAGCGCAGGCGTTCGACCTGCAGCGCCAGGCGCACTTCCTGGACCATGTTCGACGCATCCTGGGACGCCGAACCGTCGACGCCGATGCCGACGGGAGATCCGGCCTCCTCGAGTTCAGGGGCGCGGCACAGCCCCGATCCCAGGATCATGTTGGACCCCGGACAGTGGGCAATGCCGGCGCCGGCCCTGCCCACCCTGGCGATCTCGTCATCGGTGAAGTGGATGCCGTGGGCGAACCACGCCCGTTCGGTCAGCCAGCCCAGGTCTTCCACATGGTCGAGCGGACGGCATCCGAAGGTCTCTTCACAGAAACGGTTCTCGTCCGGGGTTTCACCAAGGTGCGTGTGGAGGCGGACCCCCCTGTCCTCGGCCAAGGCTGCCGTCTCGCGCATGATGCCGGAGGTGACGGAGAAGGGAGAACAGGGCGCCAGGGCAATCTGCACGAAGGCTCCCTCGGCCCCGTCGTGCAGGGTGTCGATCACCCGTTCGCTGTCGGCCAGAATGGCATCCTGGTCCTCGACGATGCTCCGCGGCGGCAAGCCTCCATCCTCTTGCGGGAGGTTCATCGATCCCCGCGTCAGGGTGACCCGCATGCCCAGGGACCGCGCCGCGCCGGCTTCGATGTCGATGGCCTCGGCGAGGCCGTCGGGAAAGACATAATGATGGTCCGCCGCCGTCGTGGTCCCCGACAGCAGCAGTTCCGCCAGCGCCAGGCGGGCCGCACAATCGAGGTGGTGGGGATCGAGATGCGCCCAGACGGGATAGAGCGCCTGCAGCCAGTCGAAGAGGCCGCGATCGAGGGCCAGGGCGCGCGTCAGCGTCTGGTAGAAGTGGTGATGGGCGTTGATCAGTCCCGGCAGGACCACGTGCCGGGAGGCATCGAAGGCATCGTCACACGCACGCGAAGGAGCAGCGCCCCGTGTCAGGCACTCGACGATCCTCTCATCTTCGATGACGATGCCGCCCTCGCAGTCATCGGCGAGAATCGCCAGCGGGGACCTGATCCACGTTCTCATCCCGGTGACCCTATGGACCGGCTGGCAGGTTGTCGACATTGAAAGCCTGCATGTGCCGCCTGAACGACGCGGTCATCCCGGCCATCGGCATGTCCGCACCGAGGCCAGGCGAGCCGGGTGGCGCTGCGAGGACATCGGGTCCTTCTCGGTCAGTGGTCACGGCCTTCATCGCCAGCTTTGAGCGCTTCGTCGACGAACTGCCGGCACGACCTTGACGAGCGGCGTCTCCCCGCGCGGACCCCGGCGGGTCACGGCACCAGCGAACTCTCCCTGTGGTCGGCCCTTGCCAGCCATTCCGGGCAAATGTCGACGCCCCAGCCCGGGGCGTCCGGCACGGTCACCTTGCCGTCGTCGATCCGGAAGGGGTCGCCGACAAAGAGACCCTCCTGCCAGGGATAGTAGTCGGCACCCTCGATGGAGAACTCCAGGTACTTCCCGGCGTTGGCGAGGGCGGGGAGAAGATGCATGGTGCAGATGGTCACGAGGGTCAGATTGGCGCAGTGCGGCGTGCAGGGCAGCCCCGCCGAGGCCGCCATGCGCGCCACCTCGAGGGTGCGCGTCAGCCCGCCCATGTACATGATGTCGGGCTGCACGATATTGACGGCACGGGTGTCGATGATGCGCCGCCACTGGGCCAGGTCGCAGTCCTGTTCCCCGCCTGTGACGTCGATCGCCAGCGCCCGCGTCACCTCGCGCGTTTCGTCGATCTCCCAGTAGGGACAGGGCTCCTCGAAGTGGCAGACGCCCTCCGCCTCCAGCATGGTCCCGACCTCGATGGCCCGCGCCGGGGAAAACCCCGAGTTGGCGTCGACCAGGCGCGCCACGCCATCGCCAAGGGCCCGCGACACGACGGGCACGATCTCCTCTGTGCGCCCGGGCCACTCGTCCACGTCGCGGCCACACTCGGCGCCAACCCGGAACTTGAAGGCATCGAACCCCTTCTCGTCGCGCAGGCGGCAGAGTCTATCCGCCTCGTCATGGGGCGAAATCTGCCGTTTCATCGAACTTGCGTAGACACGCAACGGACCCGGTGCGCCACCGATCAGCGCGGTGACTGGCCGGCCCTCGAGCTTTCCGGCGAGATCCCACAGCGCGGTATCGAGACCGGCCATGGCGCGCCTGAGATAGGACCCCGGAAACTTGTGCTCGCGCAGGGGTATCAGATCGATGAGCGGCGCAAAGTCCCGGGCGTCGTGCCCGAGGGCGTGGGGCGCCACCTGGCGGTGGAAGACCGCGGCCGTGATGTCGGCGTTGTAGGTCGACATCTGGCCCCAGCCCTCGTCGCCGGTATCGGTCGTCACCTTCACGAAGCCGACCCAGTGGTTGGAGAACGTCTCCAGGCGGCCAATGATCATGGCTGGTTCTAGAACGGTGACTTGATATCGGCCATCAGCTCGTCATCGATGGCAGTGGCACGCTGACAGGCTTCCCGGGTGCTCAGTCTGGCCCAGTAGTCCTCGAAGGCCGGGCGCTTGTCCACGGTTCCGTAATGCATGCCCCAGCCGATCTGACAGCCGATGTAGACGTCCGCTGCCGAGAAATCCCCGCCGGCGATGTAACCGCCCCCGGAGAGGGTCTCGTCGAGAACATCCATGACATGCTCCCAGGTTCCGTAGCCGATCATGCCGACACCTTTCTCCGGCACCGTGAACCCGAAATGCCGGTTCGTGGTGGACGCTTCAAGCGGTCCGGCGCCGAAGAAGAGCCACCGGTAGTAGGGGCCGCGCGCGCCCGGAGCGGGCGCCAGACCGGCCTCGGGGAAGGCATCGCCAAGGTGGGCGCAGATGGCCGCCGCTTCCGTGACGACCGCGTCACCGTGCCTGAGTGCCGGAATCTTGCCCATGGGATTGATCGCCAGGTAGTCGGGGGACTTCATAGGCGCGCCGTACTCAACGATTTCGGTCGTGTAGTCGACACCGATTTCTTCCAGCATCCAGCGCACGATCCGCCCGCGCGACATGGGATGAGTGTAGAACACAATCTCTGCGGTCATGGGGTCACTCCCTGGTCAATCCGGTTCATTATGTTGCCAGTCCGGGCCGAAATCAGCCCATGCGCCGGGCCTGTTCGAGAATCCGCTCCATGGCCCGCAGGACGGGCCTTTCGATGAGCTTGCCGTCGATCACCACAAGACCCGTGGCGGCCTCGTCGAAGGCTTCCACGATGCGCCGCGCCTCCTCGATGTCACCGGGAGACGGACTGAACACCTCGTGGATGACGGGGATCTGGCGGGGGTGAATGGCGCCCTTGCCGACGAAGCCGATTGCCCGGCTCGCCTCGGCTTCGGCCCTCATGCCGGCCTCATCGTCAAGGTCGAGCCAGGGAACGTCGATGGCGTCAAGACCGGCCAGGGCCGCCGCCTGCACGACTCTGGAACGCGCGAAGAGCATCGCCTCCCAGGCGTTGCTGGCTCCGATGTCGGATGAATAGTCGACGGCCCCGAAGAAGAGCGACTGAAGCCGCGGACCTGAACGCGCGATGGCGCCGGCGTTCTCCAGACCCTCTGCGGATTCGATGATGACGTGGAGCGTGGTATCGAGACCGGCCGCATCGAGGTGCTCGGCGACGAGGGCAACCTGCTCCCGGTTGGCCACCTTGGGGAGCATCAGGGAGGGAGGGCCGCACCGGCCTGCATCGATCACGGCATCAAGATCCTTGAGGCCCTCGCCCGAGGCAGGGGAGTTGATCCGCAGGGCAACTTCGGTTGCGCCGGCATCGGGTCGCGACGCGAGAAGCTCGAAAGTGCGTTCCCGCGCACTCGTCTTGTCGCGCGGATGGATCGCATCCTCGAGATCGATGCAGACGATATCGGCGCCCGAGGACACTGCCTTGGGGAACATCCCGGGCTTGAGGCCGGGCATGAAGATGAAACTGCGTCTCGACCTGGCAGCGGTCATGAACGGCACACTCCGTAATCTGCCTTACGTCCCATCTTTGCCCCACGGTGCCGTCCCGCGCAATGTGCTTGCGGCCACGGGCAGGCCTGTTGTAGGGATGCCTCTCGGCTTGTGACCGGGCGGGCGTAGCTCAGGGGTAGAGCACAACCTTGCCAAGGTTGGGGTCGTGGGTTCGAATCCCATCGCCCGCTCCAGGTTCGCAACGGCCACACAGGAACCGTCGCAGGGGATGTCCACAAGCCGCACGTGATCCGGACTTGAGGAGGATGATCATGAAGGACGTGAAATTGAACAGGCGCGAACTGGCAAAGGCGATGGCCGCAGTCGGCGTCGGCGTCGTGAGCTGGCCCATCCTGTCGCGCAGTGCCCGTGCCGCGGGGGAAATCGCCGGCCACACGTGGGCCGGTTACGATCTGCCCGAACTGATGGGTGGCTACATAGACAAGTACGGCGGCCCGCCCGAGTTCAGCTACATTGCATCGGACGACGAGTCCTTCGAGAAGATCCGCGCCGGCTTTGCCCCGGACTTCATCCATCCCGGAAACTACATGATCCAGCGGTACTACGATGCCGGACTGATCCAGCCGGTCGACACCAGCCGGCTCACCAACTGGTCGACCATCGCTCCCGGCATCGCCGAGATCGACGGCGCCATCATTGACGGCACACGCTGGTTCGTGCCGGCCGAGTTCGGCAACTCGTCGCTCCTCTATCGCACCGACCTCGTTGACGAGGAGTATCTTGAAGA
>JAJEHK010000257.1 GCA_022823765.1 Alphaproteobacteria bacterium
GCATCCTTCATGTGGGGAAACGACACGCAGATCTCCCAGGCGTTGCTCGCCTGAGCGAGTGGGACGTAATCGACGGACGTCCTTGGACTTGCCATGTCGAACGTAGGGTCCCAGCTTTCGACAGCATAGGGGAACCAGGCATCGTCCGCCCCGGCACGAGAGGTCGACAGCGCCACGGCTGCCGCCATCAACAGGTAGGGAACACGAGTGTTCATAGCTCTTTACTCCCAAGGGTTGCGGCCCCGACGATCGGGACCTCTGCATTGGATCGCAGTGCGACAGGGAATCTTGATGCCACAACCCTTGGCATGACAAATTCTATGATTTTTGATACATTATTGCTGAATTAGATATTACTAACTCTTGTTGGCGGCAGATGATTTTCATTTAATCACCTATATTGATGTTCTTGCCGACGCATCAATCGTATGGCACACTATCCAATCAACGAGAAAAACAAACGACGATATTGGAATGGGAGATGGAACCTTCCCTGCGCCAGATGCGCTACTTCATTGCCGCTGCCCGGTCCGGGCAGATTTCCCGTGCGGCCAGGGAACTCAGCGTCTCCCAGAGCGCCATCACGACAGCTGTCAGGCAGCTTGAGGATATCGTTGGCTGTGCCCTGTTCCGGCGTCGCGTGCACGGTGTCACACTCACACACAACGGCACGATATTCCTTGAACATGCCAATCGCGTTCTTGCAGCGGTGGACGAGGCCGTTCGCGCTCCACGCAACACGCTCTCGCAACTTGACGGACGATTGCGGCTGGCGATGACTTACACGGTCGCGGGCTACTTCCTTCCCGCCTATCTGGAACGCTTTTCGCGCACCTATCCGCACATCGACCTGCAACCTCTGGAAACGACCCGCTCGGAAATCGAGGCCGGACTGGCCTCGGGCGAATACGATATCGCTGTCGTGCTGACGTCCAACATTGTCGATCAGGAATGGCTGGATTTCGAAACCCTGTTTCGGTCGCCGCGCCGCCTGTGGGTCCCGACGAGCCATCATCTCCTCAAGAAGGATGACATCCAGCTCAGTGATGTGGCGAAGGAACCCTACATCATGCTCACCGTCGATGAGGCATCCAACACGACACAACGCTACTGGCACCAGGCCGGCTGTCGCCCGAAGACATTGATGCGCACCTCGTCGGTCGAGGCTGTGCGCTCCATGGTGGCCAACGGCATGGGCGTCACCATCCTCTCCGATATGGTCTACAGACCCTGGTCTCTCGAAGGTCTGCGCGTCGAGGCCGTGTCCCTTGCCAGCCTCGTCCCGACCATGGATGTGGGTTTGGTCTGGGCCATTACGGTCGAGTTGTCACCGCCCGCGCGGGCCTTCGCCGATTTCCTGCGAACCAGCCTTGCCCGGGACCGCCAGGCAATCTTCTGAGAGAGCCGGCCGACAGGCATGATCGGCACAACCCCTACCGAGCGGTGGTGCGGAATGTCCAGAGTCGTCGCACATGCCCCCTTCCGGAGACGGCCTTGCGCACCCTGACGCCCGGTCATAGTTTGCAGCGCACCGGTCGAGGAGGTTCTTCGTTGGTGGAGTTGTCTGAAGAACAGGCCCGCGCCATCAGGGCCTGGCCGTTCGAGGAGGCGCGGAAACTCCTGGGACGGCTGGGGGGCCGTACCCCGAAGAAGGGCCATGTGCTGTTCGAGACGGGCTACGGGCCGTCGGGTCTGCCCCACATCGGCACGTTCGGCGAGGTCGTGCGCACCAGCATGGTCCGCCATGCCTTCTCGCTGATGTCCGACGTGCCGACGCGTCTTTTCGCCTATTCCGATGACATGGACGGCTTGCGCAAGGTGCCGGACAACGTCCCTGGAAAGGAGATGATGGCGTGCCACATCGGCCAGCCACTGACGAGGATTCCCAATCCCTTCGACAGCAGCCATGCGAGCTTCGGAGACCACAACAACGCGATGCTGAGGTCCTTTCTCGACCGCTTCGGTTTCGACTACGAGTTCGTGAGTTCCTCGGAGATGTACCGGTCGGGCGCCTTCGACGACGCCCTCCTTCGCGTCCTCGAGCGGTTCGACGCTGTCATGGAGATCATGTTGCCGACCCTGAGGGAGGAGCGCCGCAAGACCTATTCGCCCTTCCTGCCGATCTCTCCCACGAGCGGCCGGGTCCTCTACGTGCCTCTCCTGGAGCGTCATCCCGGAAAGGGAACGATCGTCTTCGAGGACGAAGATGGCACCAGGACAGAGGTTCCGGTCACGGGAGGGCACTGCAAGCTCAACTGGAAGCCGGACTGGGGCATGCGCTGGCATGCCCTGGACGTCGACTACGAAATGGCCGGCAAGGACCTGATTGATTCGGTGACCATCTCGGGGCGCATCTGCCGGGCCCTTGGCGGCACGCCGCCGGAGGGTTTCAACTACGAGCTCTTCCTCGACCAGAACGGCGAGAAGATCTCCAAGTCCCGCGGCAACGGCCTCACCATCGATGAATGGCTTCGCTACGGCACTCCGGAAAGCCTTGCCCTCTTCATGTACGCCAAGCCGCGCACGGCCAAGCGCCTTTACTTCGACGTCATCCCGCGGCACGTCGACGAGCATGCTCGGCACCTGGAACTCTACCACCGGCAGGACCAGGATGAGCGCCTCGCCAACCCGGTATGGCACATCCACGCCGGTGATCCACCGGCCGAGGAGCAGCCTCTCTCCTATGCGGTGCTTCTCAACCTCGCCAGCGTCTGCAATGCCGACGACGAGGCCATCCTGTGGGGCTTCATCAGCCGCTATCTTCCCGGAACCTCTCCCGAATCCCACCCCCTGCTCGACCGCCTGGCGCGCCTCGCCGTCCACTACTACCGGGATGTGGTGAGGGAACAGAAGCACTACCGCACTCCCGACGAGAAGGAACGGCATGCCCTCGCCGACCTGGCGGGTCGCCTGGAGACACTTCCGGAAACGGCAACCGGCGAGGATTTTCAGACCGAGACCTATGCCACCGGACGGGACCATGGGTTCGAGCCCCTGAGAACCTGGTTCACAGCCCTTTACGAAGTTCTCCTGGGCCAGCCCTCCGGGCCGCGTTTCGGCAGTTTCATGGCCCTCTACGGACGCAGCGAAACCCTCGCCCTCATCCGCGGCAAGCTCGCATGTGACTGACCGCGCCATGACCTGGGCCGAGGCGCCGACACTCGTGGCGGGTGCTGCCAGTGCCGTCTGGCTGACCGCTGACGGTGTCATCGAGGAAATCGACCGTGAAGAAGCCGGTCAGAGGTGGAAACGTGGCGCCGTGCCCCTGCTGTGCCATGCCGTGGCCACCGGCGGGCGCACCGGAACCAGCCACCTGCCGGCCTTCGACATCCTGGAAGTCCTCGCGTTCGTGCGCCCGGGATCCTTCGTCGTCCCCACACCCTTCGGCGTCGCCCGGGCACTGGGCGCCGGCCTGCCACGCGACATGGCCGACCAGGCGATGGCGCTGCGGACCTGTGCCACCCTTCTGCTCGACGAACTGGCGGCGTTCGACCGCGAGACAAGGGACGAGGCGATCACCATTGCAGCCGTCATGGTCGACAGCGCCTGGCCCTGGGGAGGCGATGTCGCAGCTGCCCTGGACTTAGGCCCGGATGCTGAAGGCGGTCTCGATGTCTGGTCCGCTCGTCAGGAATGGTCGGACAGGGAACCGCGGCCACCACCACTCACCGAGGCCATCGCCGGCGACGACGTGGTGTCGCGACTGGTGTCGCTTCTCGGAGTGGATGCCGAGGACAGGCCCGAACAGGTTCAGTATGCACAATCGCTGATCCCCGGCTTCGCTCCGCGCCGGGAGCCGGGTGCAGTCGGCGCCGTGCTGGCGGAGGCGGGCACGGGCGTGGGCAAGACCCTCGGATACATCGCACCGGCCAGCCTGTGGGCAGAAAAGAACCGCGGCACCGTGTGGATCAGCACCTACACCAGAAACCTGCAGCGCCAGATCAACCAGGAACTCGACCGGCTCATCCCGGAGGGCGAGGCCAGGCGGCGGCGAGTCGTCGTGCGCAAGGGCCGCGAAAACTACCTGTGCCTGCTCAACTTCGCCGATGCGGTCAATCGCCGTGGAGGCTCGCTCGAGGACACCGTCCGTCTCGGTCTCATCGGCCGCTGGATACAGACCACGTCCGATGGCGACATGCAGGGTGGTTCCCTGCCCGGCTGGCTTCTCGAACTGCTCGGGTACCGGCGCACCATGGATCTCGCTGACCGCCGCGGCGAGTGCATCTACAGCGCTTGCGATCATTACCGGAAGTGCTTCATCGAAGGTTCTGTGCGCCGGGCGCATCATGCCGACATTGTCGTCTCCAACCACGCGCTCAGCCTGTTGCAGGCCTGGCACAGCGGCGAAGGCGATCCACACGCCCCGACGCGTTACATATTCGATGAGGGGCATCATCTCTTTGATGCTGCAGACAGGGTGTTCGCCACCGAACTCACCTGCCGTGAGGCAGAGGACTTGCGCCGCTGGCTGCTTGGGGCGGGGAGCCGCCAGTCGCGGGCTCGCGGGCTCATGCAAAGGGTACGGGATCTCATCGGCGATGAGGGTCGTGCACTCATCGCAGATATCGCGCGGGCCGCTACCGCCCTGCCGGCACCGGGCTGGCTGGACCGGTTCTCTGCCGGCGCCCCGACGGGAAAGGCCGAGGCCTTCTTCTTCCTGGTGCGCCACCAGGTGCTGGACCGGACCGGGGAGACCCGGGGCAGCTACAGTCTGGAATGCCTGGCCGATCACCCTCCGGAACCACTCCTTGCGGCGGCCATCGATCTGCACGAGGCACTGGGCACCCTTGAGCAGCCCCTGTCGGATCTCATCGGGCATCTGGGCGAGGAGTTGATCCGCCTGAAAGACCGTCTCGAGGAACACACGCAACTGCGCATGGAGGCGACGATCCGGGGCATCCGTCTTCGCGGTGTCGACGTCATTGCCGAGTGGCGGCACATGCTCGAGACCCTGGGTGCAGAGACCCCTGCGGAGTACCACGACTGCCTGTCGATCAACCGCATTGACGGCCGCGAATTCGATACGGGCATGCACCGTCACTGGATCGATCCGGGCCTGCCCTTCGCCGAGAACGTTGCTTCGAAGACCCACGGCATCGTCATCACCTCGGCAACACTGCGCGACGCGCGTGACCACCCGCAGACAGACGAAGGATCCTGGCTCACCGCCGGCCTGCGGACCGGTCTGCGCCACCTCGCCGATCCGCCGGCCTGTTCCGCTATCTCCTCCCCGTTTGCCTACCCGGAACTTACCCGGGTGATCGTCGTCACGGACGTGCCGCGCCAGGACGAGGTGAGGGTCAGTATCGCCTTTCGCGATCTCTTCATGGCCTCCGGAGGAGGAGGTCTCGGAATCTTCACGGCGATCAGGCGCCTGAGACGTGTCCAGCAGCGCATCGCCCTTCCCCTCCACGAGGCAGGGCTGCCTCTCTACGCGCAGCACGTCGACGCCATGGATACCGGGACCCTCGTGGACATCTTTCGCGCCGAGGAGGATTCCTGCCTGCTCGGCACCGATGCCGTGCGCGACGGCGTCGACGTTCCCGGTCGCTCCCTGCGTCTCATCGTCTTCGACAGGGTGCCATGGCCACGACCCGATCTGCTGCACAGGGCGCGACACGCCGCCTTCGGGGACCTGCAGTGGAACGATCTCATCACGCGGTTGAGGTTGCGCCAGGCCTTCGGCCGCCTCGTCAGACGCATGGATGACCGTGGAGTCTTCGTGCTCCTGGATCCGCGCCTGCCATCACGCATGGTGAGCGCCTTTCCGGAAGGGGTGGAGGTCCGGCGGCTCAAGCTGGATGAAGCCATCGACTGCGTCAGGGAACACGTGCGGGAAAACGCGTGATCGCCGGCAATCGCAGGTGCTACCGTGCGACCCCGTGACAGCAGCACCGGGACCGACGATGCATCCTGAACGTTTCTTTTCCGCGACCTATCGTGAAGCCCGCCAGGCCTTTCTCGATGCATGCCTCTCGTGCGGCGCGCATGTCGACCACCACATCCACCCCAGACAAGGCCGGGACAGCGAGATCCTGGCCACGGATGTCGCGCGCCTGGGTCCCGATGACGCCGGACGGGTCTTCATGACCATGTCGGCCACCCACGGCGTCGAGGGTTTCTGCGGTTCGGGAATCCAGACCGGCGCCCTTGCATCAGGCCTCTACGACGATCGGGATGACGATGTCGCGGTGGTCCTGATCCACGCCATCAACCCCTACGGCTTTTCCTGGCTGCGCCGCGTGACCCATGAGAACATCGATCTCAATCGCAATCATGTCGATCATGACCAGCCCTACGCCACCAACGAAGGCTACGAGGCGCTGAAGGAGGCCTTGTGCCCGGACGTGTGGACCGCCGAATCGCGGGCCGCCTGCCGTGCGGCGATGGAGACCTATCGCGAACGCCTGGGAGACATGGCCCTGCAGGAGGCCATTTCGGCCGGTCAGCACAGCCACCCGCCGGGCCTCTTCTACGGCGGGTCGGCCCCCTCCTGGTCGGCCACCACGCTCACCTCCATCGTCCGTCGGCACGCTGCGGGCGCCCGCCACGTCGCTTTCATCGACTACCACACCGGACTGGGTCCCTTTGGCGTCGGCGAGCTGATTTCGGATCACGAGACGGGTGAACCCGGTCACCGGCGTCTGGTCGACTGGTTCGGCGAAGGCGCCGTGACATCGACCAGTGATGGCAGTTCGGTCTCCGCACCGCTCACCGGCACCAACAATCTTGGAGTTGCCAGGGCCGCCGATCACGCCGGTCTCACCATGGCCACCCTGGAGTACGGCACCTCACCCCTTGAAGAAGTCCTCGAATCCCTGATGGCGGACTGCTGGCTCCACAGTCACGGGGACCTCGATTCGGACCTTGGCCGCGCCATCAAGGAGGAGATCCGGCGCTGCTTCTATCCTGACACAGGCATCTGGAAGGAGATGGTCTTCGAGAGGGCAACAGCTGTCGAGAAGACCATGCTGGCCGGTCTCGCCTCTCAGCAATGATCCCTCGGAACATCGTGATTCCATGAGCGCGAATAGACCCGCCGGTCTCCCTCGAAGGCCTCGAGGTCGCTGGCCACATGCCAGGTGTCTGCCGACGACCTGATTTCCATCCGCACCCTGACGCCGACATCCCAGTCGCCCCGGCTGCGGCGGCTCCACCAGTGCCAGACGGCCCGTGCCGAGAGAGGGTCTCCCTTCGTGATGCGGTATTCGAACGTGGTGCCGTCGGCACATTCCATGTCGATGGCCTCGAGGCGGCAGACGCCACCGTCCTCCACCAGGCGCATGACCTGTTCACCGCTCGCGAGATCCCGCTCGACCCTCCTTGATGACGAGGGAGGCACCAGGACCGTCATGTCGGGTGGTGGCGCCATTTCGGGTTCACCGAAAACCACTCCGGGATCATCATCATCCCTGAGGAGGCGGACGGGCAGCATCAGCCTGCTCCCCGCGCCGCTGTTGAGGGAAAGGGTGAAGGATTCCGGCGCCGGCCACACGACGGGGAAATAGCTCGTCGAGACGGCGACACGAATCCGGTGCCCCGCGCCGAAGGCGTGGGCGCAGTCGTTCAGTTTCAGGCGGACCGTCACCGTTTCTCCCGGTGTCATCGACGACGGTTCCTCGTGACTGCGGGCGTGTGAGAGATTGAGCGCTCCCCAAGTCACGCGCATGGACTCTCCGGTCGGCGCAACGTCGTTGAGCCGCACCACCACCATCGCCTGAGGACAGTCCACCGCAACCTCGAGCAGAAGTTCCGGCGCTCCGAGGATCTCCAGGCGCTCCTCGAGGGGTTCACCGTCGAACACGAGCGACACGGCATCGTCCTCCCGCTGGTCGAGCGGCAGGTCGGGGCTGGAACCGCCAAGCCCGTAGGGACACCAGCTGCCGGCAGTGACACCGACGGTCTCCGGAGACCGGTGGTCCATGGTGACTTGCGGACCGGCTGACGCCGCCAGGCCATCGGCATTGAGGAAGAGGGTTTGGGTAACGGTGTC
>JAJEHK010000193.1 GCA_022823765.1 Alphaproteobacteria bacterium
CGCCACGCAATTGATCCGGATCCCCTCCCCTCCGTGATCGATGGCCATCGACTTCGTGAGCTGGATGACGCCGCCTTTCGTTGCGGTATAGGCCGCGTTCGTGGCGGTGCCGACCAGCCCCTGCTCCGACGCCACGTTGACGATCACCCCGCGGCGCCGTTGTCGCATCACCGGTATCACCGCCCTCGAACACAGGAAGACACCCTTGAGGTTGACATCGAGGAGCCGGTCCCATTCATCGAGGGTCGTGTCCGGGACGGTTCGCGCCAGCACGATGCCGGCATTGTTGACAAGGACATCCACCCCGCAGTTCGAGGATACGACGCCGTCGATCAGAGCCTGGACTTCCTCCTCCCGGCTGACATCCATGGCCACGAACCGCACGTCGTTTCCGGCTCCGGCAAGCCGGGCGGCCTCCTCGCTGGCATCCCTGACATCCGCCATGATGACCGTCGCACCGTCAGCAGCGAACCGCCGCGCGGCGGCGAAACCGATACCGCTCCCCGCGCCGGTGACGATGACTGTCTTTCCGGCAAGCGTCATGACCGGCCAGCCGGGATTTCACGGGCCGGCCTGTCCTGAGCGCGCCGCTCCACCGGAACGTTGTGCATGATGGTTGCCGGGCGTGCCATGCGTCATCCGCTCCCGATGATCGCCCGGGCCGCCGAGAGGATCCTGTCCTCGTTCGGGATGACCTCGCGCTCGAGGGAGAGGGCCGCCGGGATCGGCAGGTCGGGATTTCCGAGGCGGGACACTCCCTTGATCGCGGACGATCCGAGGTTCTCGACGACACGCTTCACAAGTTCACCGGACAACCCGAAACTCAGGTAATCCTCGTCGACGACGAGCAGCCGGCCGGTTTTGGCAACGGATTCGGTGACCGTGGTAACGTCGAGCGGCACAACGCAACGCAGGTCGATGACCTCGACGCCAACTCCCTCGTCCTGCAGGACGGCAGCACAGCCCGGCAGGATGTCGAGAGCCTTTGCCGCATGCTGACAAGGGAACCCTTCGAGACCATCAACTCGCTGTGGCTCGAGTTTTTCTCCCTGTGCAACAGGGACCCGGAGTTTGCCATTCTGGGTTCGGAACTCTGGGAACGCTGGGCAGGGCAGATCCGGTCGGTTGTCGAGAAGGGCATCGAGAGCGGAGAATTCACAACCGGTTCCTCGCCCGATGACGTGGCGGCACGCTTCGTGTCCCTGGCTGACGGTCTCGGCATTCGCGTCCTCATTCATCACAAGGGCATGTCGATCGACCGGATGCACCGCCTCCTTCTCGAAGGAGCCGCCAGGGAACTCGGCATCGCGTTGGAGCGGGAACCACAACCTGCCAGGGACTGACGGCAGGCGCGCAGCCGTGCGGTCGACGCGTGAAATCACATGACTTCCCTCGGGCGTCGCCTCGATTGGGGGCGGGCGCTCACCCACCAGGTTCGGCGCGGGGCCTCGCGAGAGCCGGCATGGTGAAGGGTTCCGGGTCGCGGAATCTCTCGAGGACATTGCCGAGAAGGCGGGCGACCGGGTTGTCGTAACCGTTGACCGGCAGGGCCGAGCCGAAGGCGATGGACCCGGCGGAGAACACCGCCCCGCCTCCCGGATGCTCGAAGAAGGTCATGTCGGCCCGCACCAGGGGATGATCGTCGGCAATCACCGGCTGGTTGGAAGTGAGTTCCTCGAGCACCACCAGCATGCCGGCGGCATGCTCTTCCGAACTGGCGACGACGAGGGCGTGGGGAGGCGTGCCGAGACGGGTATCGGCGCGGTCGATCTCGAGGCCGGCGGCACCGCCGCCGACAAGTCCGGCATCGCCGATGATCTCGTCATCGATACCGGCGAAGATGAAGGCGGCACGGGGATCGTCGGCGGCAGGGGTGCGCCGGTACCAGGTGGACCGATCGAAGCCCTGGGCCGTGAAGCCGATGCCGGCAAGCTGCTGTGGCGGACGCCCGCTGCGCCGCCACAGGCCACCGTACTCTCCGGTGAGACTCATGAATGACTCGCCCGCCCGCGACACCCAGGAGCGGGTGCCGCCCTCGGTCTTGCGGCACTCCAGGACCCCGGGAAGATCCTGCCTCAAGGCGATGCGCCAGTAGAACCCGTTGGCGCCTGTGTAGATGAGCCGCCCGCCCCGGGCGAGCCAGGCCTTCAGGGCATCGAGCATGGAAGCGGTGTGGTACTCGGGGTGGCTGCCTGTGACGATGACGGAATAGCCTTCGAGCACGGCCAGCCCCTCGCCATCGAGTTCCTCGTCGGTAACGACGTCGAAGCCGTCGCTCGCCTGCTCCAGCCAGGACGTGATGTGTGTGTCGGCCACCAGCCCCCACACGCGCCCTTTCGGCCGGAAGTTGAGGATCGGGCGCAGACGTGACGAAAGACTGACGCCACTGCCGTCTGAATGGGTGTCGTAGGTCGAAAGCCCGTACTCCGAGTGAGCCTGCAGGAAACAGTCGTCGCGCGTCATGACGGTGGCGCGGAACTGTTTCATCTCCACGGTGTCGTTGCGGAAGTGCCGGCCCGAATTGGCATAGGCCATGTAGGTGGCGGTGGGCATGAGGAAGCAGACGTCCGAGGTCCTCCGGCCACGGGGCGGCACGACGGCGAAGGGAATGAAGTCCTCGGCGTCCCCCGCCGTGACATGGAGTGCATGGATCGCGCTCGGCGTGCCTTCGGGGACCTGCCAGGCGTGGCTTTCCGGCCACCCGGCGTCGTGGATGTCGTCATCGTGAAAGTGGATCGCGGCATAGTCTTGCGGCCGGTGGCGCCAGAACATCTCGCGACCGCTCCAGGAGGCACCGGTCACGGCGCGTTCGGGGAGGTGAACGAGTGTCCCGTGGTGACCGTGACCCGACACGTCCTCGAATGCGAGTGTGTCGATCCCCCGCGAAAAGTCCCAGGCGGCCAGAATGGCGTCGCGGACGGACGGCGCCGCCGGTCGGACTCCGGCGATGATGACCTCGTCGGGCGTGAAGGCGCGGCACGCCACCCGCGGCGCCTCGATGCGGCCGTTGAAGCAGCCGACGTGATAGCCGCGGCCATCCCCGGCATCGCGATGCCAGGCGGCCATCAGCCACCGGCTTTCTTCCAGCACCGGAGGGAACGCAACAGCGATGCGGCGCAACACCGGGGGACCGGTGTCGAGTGCTTGCTGAAGTAGGCACATCGTGCCCGATTCCGGATCGAAGGTTGCGGCGATGCGATACCAGGCGCCCGCCACCATCGCCTCGCCCGTGGTGGCAACGACGCTGGCGTGGCCGTTTCCGGCCACCAGACCCGCGGCGCCGTCGTCGCCGACGACGAGGCTGGCGCCGGTGTGGTCACTCTCGGACCAGGTGCCGATGATGCCCTGGCGTCCCATCTGCGGCGTGGTCGGCATGATCAGTGCCTGGAGCGTGAAGGCGTCCGCGGGAACGAGGCGTGGCGAGGCCGGAACGACCGCATGGGACCCGGCATGGATGACGTGTGCCCTGCCCTCGTGGGGGCCGTCGACCGGTGTCTCGACGGGAATGCTCCTGAAGGGAGCACCCGCCGGATTATCGTCCGCCGAGTGGAGACGGACGATGCCGGCGCGGTAGGTGGCGGGGCCGTCGCAGCTCACATGGAAGCGGATGGTCTCCCCGGGGCGCACCGACATCCTGTCTGCATAGCCGTTGAGCGGCCGTATTCCTGGATCCATGCCACCTCCACAGGAGACTTGAGGGGTCGGGGATGATTCCTACAATGGCACCGGACCAGACCATGGGGAAAGAGATCATGTCGGTGACGGAGACGTTCAGGAACCTTTCGGGCCAGGTGTACATGGATGGCCACTGGCGCCGCAGCGAGTCGAGCGATGGCTTCGATGCCATCGATCCGGCGACCGAAGCGGTCAATGGCGAACTGGCCTTCGCCACGGTCCGCGAGGTCGACGAGGCGGTCGCTATCGCCCGGCGCGCCCAGAAAGAGTGGAACCGCATGAACGGCCTCAAGCGTTCCGAGGAACTTCACGAGGTGGCGCGCCGGCTGCGCGAAAGCACACCGCGCCTCGCCGAGGCCCTGACCCGGGAAATGGGCAAGCCCTACAAGGAGTCGGCCGATGAGGTGGAATGGACCGCGACCGCCTTCAATTACTACGCGGAAGTCTCGCGCCACGAGGCCGGACGCGTGGTCGGCCCGGTGGTGGACGGGGACTTTCATGTCGTCACCAAGACGCCTCTGGGCGTGGTCGGCATCATTCTTCCCTTCAATTTCCCCTATGTGCTCTTTGGCTGGGAAGCCGGTGCGGCACTCGGCGCCGGCAACGCGGTCATCCTCAAGCCATCGGAGCTGACGAGCTTTTCCTCGCTCATGATGATGGAGTGCTTCGACCACCTGCCGACCGGTCTCGTGCAGTGCCTCACCGGAGCTGTCGAGACGGGCAAGGCCCTGGTCGGCCATGACGGGGTCGATGGCGTTGCCTTCACCGGGTCGATCCCCGCCGGACAGGCTGTCGCCCAGACCTGTGCCTCCACCTTCAAGCGCTGTCTCGTGGAAGCCAGCGGCAATGACCCCTTCCTCGTCATGCCGTCGGCTGATATGTCCATGGCCACCCAGGGCGCGGTGTTCGGCGCCTATCTCAATTGCGGGCAGGTGTGCGCCGCCGCCGAGCGCTTCTATGTCCATGATGCCGTGCACGACCGTTTCGTCGACGAGGTCACGCGTCTGACGCGCCAGCTGCGCATCGGCAACGGTCTCGAGAAGGTGGACATGGGTCCGATGGCAGCCCAGCGGGAGCGTGACCGCTACGAAGGCATGCTCGCACGGGCCATCGACGAAGGTGCGACCGTCGTCGTCGGCGGCGGCCGACCGGAGGGCTTCAACCGCGGCTACTACTGCGATGCGACCATCCTTACCGACTGCACGCCGGACATGGAGATCATGAACAACGAGAGCTTCGGGCCGGTGATGCCCATCTGCCGGGTCGGCAGTTTCGACGAGGCCCTCGAACACGCCAACAATTCGCGCTACGGGCTCGGCTCCTTCGTCTTCACGAACGATCTCGCCGAGACCATGCGGTCCATCAACGAGATCGAGGCGGGCATGACGTGGATCAACGCCACGGCCCTTCTCGACAACGATGCCGGGCCCTTTGGCGGGTGCAAGATGTCGGGAACGGGCCGCCAGCTCGGCAGCGAGGGAATCGACCAGTTCCGCAACACCAAGCTCACCATGATCGACCACGAGAACAAGCCCGCGGACTTCTGGTGGTTCCCCTACAAGGACGAGGAAGCCTATCCCGGCTGATCCTGTCCTGACGTCAGGAGGAAGGGGGCGCCTCGCGCCCGAGGCACTCGAGGGCGCTTGCGGCGATGACGCGTTCCTCGTCCGTCGCGATGACGTGGGCCGAGGGGTGGCCGCGGGTGATGGTCTGCGCATGGCTCCCGTTGGCGGCATCCTCGAGGTTGAGGCCGAGCCAGCCGAGGGCCTCCACCACCGCCGCTCTCACCGGCGCCGCGTTCTCGCCGATGCCTCCGGTAAAGACGAGGGCGTCGAGGCCGCCGGTGGCCGCCACCGCCGAGCCGATCTCGAGGACCAGACGGTCGACGAACATGGCGACCGCACGTGCCGCCTTCCCGTCCCTGCTCGCCAGAAGCGTCCGCATGTCCGGTGAGAGACCCGAGATCCCGAGCAATCCCGATTCACGATTGAACAGGCGGTCGACGGCCCCGGCATCGCCCTCATGGCGCGCGACGAGCCACAGCACGGCGCCCGGATCGAGCCTGCCTGGCCGCCGCCCCATCATGAGCCCGTCGAGAGGCGTGAAACCCATCGACGTGAAGACCGAGGCGCCGTCGATGAGACCGGCGAGGCTGCATCCGTTGCCGAGATGACAGATCACCGTCTTCGACGGGATCGTGCCGCCGGTGACATAGGGCAGCCGGGCGACGATGGACTGGTAGGAAAGGCCATGGAATCCGAAGCGCCGCAACCCTTCGGCCTCAAAGCGCTCCGGCAGCGCCATCAGCTGGCGCACCTCGGGAATGGTGCGGTGGAAGGCGGTATCGAAGCACGCGACCTGGGGCAACCGGGGCAACGCCTTCGCCAGTGCCCTGATCCCGGCAAGGTTGTGCGGCTGGTGAGAGGGCGCCAGGGCCGACAGCGCCTCGATGTCGCCGGCAACCACATCGTCGATGAGCGCCGGCCCGGAAAACCGCGTTCCGCCGTGAACCACGCGGTGGCCGGCCACTGCGAGGCCTCCGGTTCGAGGCAGGATGACCGTGTCGAGGAGATGTCCGATGATGGGTCCATGGCCCGCGAGTCCGTGCGGCAGGGCATCACCGGGCGTGCCGTC
>JAJEHK010000123.1 GCA_022823765.1 Alphaproteobacteria bacterium
GTAGTCCGTGTACGTCGCACCACCCGTGCGAGCCAGAAT
Organism: Alphaproteobacteria bacterium; assembly: GCA_022823765.1. Taxonomy (GTDB): domain Bacteria; phylum Pseudomonadota; class Alphaproteobacteria; order SP197; family SP197; genus SP197. The sequence goes on from JAJEHK010000123.1 coordinate 40, forward strand.
CCGCGTGATCGCCGCCGTCAGCGTCGTCTTGCCGTGATCCACATGCCCAATCGTCCCAATGTTCGCATGCGGCTTCGTACGCTCAAACTTCTCCTTGGCCATGAGGTTCCCTCATCCGTCCTTCGTCAAGTGGCTCGCACTCAGGCGATATGGGCCCGCAGGTCTTCCGAGACCAGGTCGGGCACGGGTTCATAGGAATTGAAATGCATGGTGAAGGTGGCCCGCCCCTGACTCATGGAGCGCAAGTCGTTGACATACCCGAACATGGTGCCGAGCGGCACCCGGGCGCGTACCACCTGGGCATTGCCCCTGGGCTCGAGGCCCTGGATCTGACCACGGCGGCTGTTGAGGTCGCCCATGACGTCCCCCATGTGGTCCTCGGGTGTCACAACCTCGACCCGCATCACCGGTTCAAGCAGTCTCGGCCCCGCCGCGTGGGCACCCTCGCGGAATGCCGCGCGGGCCGCCACCTCGAATGCCATGGCGCTGGAATCGACGGCATGGAAGGCGCCGTCATGGAGTGTCGCCCTGAAGTCGGTCATCGGAAAGCCTGCCAGGACACCCGAAACAGCGGCCCTCTCGATTCCGGCCTTGACCGAGGGGATGTACTCCCTAGGCACGTTGCCGCCGACAATCTCGCTGACAAACTCAATTCCCGAACCGGGTTCGCCCGGCTCGAAGAGAATGCAGACCCTGGCGTACTGGCCGGCGCCACCGGTCTGCTTGCGGTGTACGTAGTCGACATCGAAAGATCGTGTGAGGGTTTCGCGGTAGGCGACCTGGGGAGCCCCGATACTGGCCTCCACGTTGAATTCGCGGCGCATCCTGTCGACGATGATCTCAAGGTGCAATTCACCCATTCCCTTGATGATCGTCTGCGCCGATTCCTCGTCAGTCGACACCCTGAAGGAAGGGTCCTCATCGGCGAGTCTCGTCAGCGCCATTCCCATGCGGTCGTGATCGGCGCGGGTCTTGGGCTCAACCGCCACCTCGATGACGGGATCGGGAAACTCCATGCGCTCGAGGACCACCGGTTCCCTGGGCGAACAGATCGTGTCACCCGTGGTAGTCCCCTTGAGTCCGCAAAGGGCGACGATGTCGCCGGCGCGCGCCTCGTCGATATCCTCGCGACTGTTGGCGTGCATGAGCAGCATGCGTCCGGCCCGTCCGCGGGCTCCCTTGGCGGCATTGAACAGCTGGTCGCCGGTCTTCAGGACGCCTGAGTAGATGCGGGCGAAGGTGAGTGTGCCGACGTACTTGTCGGCCATCACCTTGAAGGCAAGGGCGGCAAACGGCGCCTCATCGCTGCTTTCCCGTGTCACCTCTTCACCGGTTTTCGCCACGACACCGCGTATCGGCGGCACGTCGACGGGTGACGGCAGATAGTACGTCACGGCGTCGAGCAGTGGCTGGACACCCTTGTTCTTGAAGGCGCTGCCGAGCAGTACCGGGACAGAGGTCCTGTCGAGCGTTCCGGCACGGATACACCGCACCAGGGTCTCGGCATCGGGATCTACGCCATCGAGATAGGCTTCCATGGCGTCGTTGTCGTGCTCGACAACCGCGTCAACGAGCCTCGAGCGCCATTCGCTGGCGTCGGCGCGCAATTCCGCAGGAATCTCCGTTTCCTCGAAGCGCGCCCCCTTGACATCATCGTGCCAGATCACCGCCTTCATGGTCACCAGATCCACGACGCCACGGAAATCCGCTTCCGCACCCACGGGCAATTGCAGCACCGCAGGCCGAACACCGAAACGTTCGACGATCATGTCGACGCAACGAAAGAAATCGGCGCCGACACGATCCATCTTGTTGACGAAGCAGATGCGCGGCACGCCATACTTGTCGGCCTGTCGCCACACGGTTTCGGACTGTGGCTCGACGCCTGAGACCGCGTCGAAGACCGCCACGGCGCCATCGAGAACGCGCAGGCTGCGCTCCACCTCGATGGTGAAGTCGACATGACCGGGAGTGTCGATGATGTTGATTCGATGGTCGCGCCAGTGGGCCGTGGTGGCAGCCGAGGTGATCGTGATGCCACGCTCCTGTTCCTGCTCCATCCAGTCCATGGTGGCTGTGCCCTCATGGACTTCACCGATCTTGTGGGATCGGCCGGTGTAGTAGAGGATGCGCTCGGTCGTGGTCGTCTTGCCGGCATCGATGTGGGCCATGATGCCGATGTTGCGATAGCGCTCTATTGCGTGACGTCGTGTCATTCCTGCTCGTCCTTGGGGTCGCTTCGGAGGGCCCCGGGTTACCAGCTTCGACCGCTACCAGCGGTAGTGCGAAAACGCCTTGTTCGCGTCCGCCATCCGGTGGGTGTCTTCACGTTTCTTGACGGCAGCACCACGCTGCCTCGAGGCGTCCAGGAACTCTCCCGAGAGGCGCTGGACCATGGTGGTTTCCGATCGGGCACGGGCGGCGCCGATGAGCCAGCGGATGGCCAGCGCCTGCTGCCTGTCGGGACTGACTTCCACCGGCACCTGGTAGGTGGCGCCGCCGATGCGCCGCGAGCGTACCTCGACGGCCGGTCTGACAGCGTTCAACGCCAGGTGGAAGACGCCGATGGGATCCTGGCCGGTGGTGTCGCGAATTCTGTCAAGGGCGCCATAGACGATGCCCTCGGCGACCGCCTTCTTGCCGTCTCGCATGACGCTGTTGATGAACTTGGTGAGCACGATGTCACCATGGAGGGCGTCGGGGAGGACATCCCGCCTTTCGGCTGCGCGGCGGCGTGACATGGCGGGATCCCCTCCTACCTGGGACGCTTGGCGCCGTATTTGGAACGGCTCTGGCGGCGCTGGGCGATGCCCTGGGTATCGAGGGTGCCGCGAATGATGTGGTAGCGCACACCGGGAAGGTCCTTGACTCGACCGCCCCTGATCATGACCACCGAGTGCTCCTGCAGATTGTGACCCTCGCCCGGAATGTAGCTCGTCACCTCGAAACCATTGGTCAGACGGACCCGCGCCACCTTGCGCAATGCCGAATTCGGTTTCTTGGGCGTCGTCGTGTAGACGCGGGTACACACGCCACGCTTCTGCGGACAGGCCTCGAGGGCCGGCACCTTGTTGCGCGCCCGCCGCGGCTTGCGCGGCTTGCGGATCAGCTGGTTCACGGTCGGCATGCGCCTGGTTCCCGATTCCGTCGCACAAACAAAACACTTCCCGCTCTCCCGCGTGGCCCGCGCCCCGGGATCGTGAGAGTGTGTTCAAGGGTTTCCCCTTCCCCTCCCTGCAGGGTGGCAAGGGGAAGCGGACTATAGTGCCGGCTCCTCACCCGGTCAAGTCCCCAGCAAAGGCGGAACACCTGCATCTACTCCGCAATGAGATGAGGCACGTCGCTCTCGAACGAGAGGTGACCGGCGTCCGGCATGTCCTCGTCCTCCACGGGCAACCTGGGCCGGTTCATCTCTTCGATATTGCGCAGACGCTGGGTGACGCGTCCGGTCCCGGCAGGAATGAGGCGGCCGACAATGACGTTCTCCTTGAGACCGGAGAGTGTGTCGCGCTTGCCTGTCACAGCCGCCTCGGTGAGCACCCGCGTCGTCTCCTGGAACGAGGCGGCCGAGACGAACGAGCCGGTCTGCAGGCTGGCCTTGGTGATTCCCTGGAGAACCGGAGTGGCCGTCGCCTCTTCCATGGGTGTTTCCGCAGCGTCCCCGTCGGTGCCGTTCTGTTCCCTGAGCCGGGCGTTGGCATCCTCGAACTCGTTCTTGTCAACCTGCTCGCCAACGAGGAACATGGTGTCACCCGGGGTGCTGATCTCGACCTTTTGCAGCATCTGCTGGCAGATCACCTCGATATGCTTGTCATCGATCCGCACTCCCTGGAGGCGGTACACGCCCTGAATCTCGTCGATGAGATAGTTGGCGAGAGCCTCGGTGCCAAGCACACGGAGAATGTCGTGCGGCACCGGGCTGCCATCAATGAGAATGTCACCGCGCCGCACCTCGTCACCATCATTGACGACAATGTGCTTGCCCTTGGGCAGCAGGTACTCCCGGGACTCGAGACCGTCATCGGACCGGACGTAGAGACGCCGCTTGTTCTTGTAGTCCTTGCCGAAGGCTACCCTGCCATCATTCTCGGCAATGACCCAGTGGTCCTTGGGCTTGCGCGCCTCGAAGAGTTCGGCCACCCGTGGCAGGCCACCGGTGATGTCCGTGTTGGTAACAGAATCCCGGGGAATCCGCGCCAGCACGTCTCCCGGCCGCACCTGCTGGCCGTTCTCGACGGACAGCACCGCGCCCACTGACAGTTCGAAGTCCTTGGATTCATCCTCGCCGGCCGAACTGACGACGATGCGTGGCCGCAAACCGGCGCCGCGCGATTGCTGGGCCCAGTCGACAACGACCTGGCTGGTCATGCCACTGGTCTCGTCGAGGGTCTCGCGCAGGGTCTTGCCCTCGGTCAGGTCCCTGAATGTCACCTGGCCGCTGCGATCGGTGATGACCGGCCGGGTGTAGGGATCCCAGCGTGCCAGAGTGTCGCCCCGCTCGACCCGGGTGTCGGCCCCGGCCAGCAGACGCGATCCGTAGGGCAGCCGCTTGGCAAACCGCTCGCGGCCGTCATCGTCGGTGATGTACACCTCGCTGTTGCGCGCCAGAACGATGATGTTGTTGTCGCTGTCGGTCACGAGCTGGGCATTGCGGATGCCGACGGTGCCGGCAACCGGGGTGTCGATGGATGACGTCTCGTCACCGCGCTGGGCGGAACCGCCGATGTGGAAGGTCCGCATGGTCAGCTGCGTCCCCGGCTCGCCGATGGACTGCGCCGCGATGACACCTACGGCCTCACCGATGTTGACAGGTGTGCCACGTGCAAGGTCGCGTCCGTAGCAACGCGCACAGACTCCTGACCTCGTCTCGCACGACAGCACTGAGCGGATACGGATCTGCTCCAGCCCCGACTCGCGAATCGCCTCCATGTGGCGCTCCTCGATCATCGTGTCAGCCTCGACCAGTACCGTGTCGTCCTTCGGATTGACGACCTTTTCAAGCGTGAATCGGCCAAGCACCCGCTCTGCGAGGGAGACAATCTCTTCCGATCCCTGAACCACGGCTTTCACGTCGATGCCCTTCGTGGTGCCGCAATCCTCTGTGACCACAACGCAATCCTGGGCGACATCGACCAGACGGCGCGTCAGATAGCCAGAATTGGCGGTCTTGAGAGCAGTGTCGGCCAGCCCCTTGCGGGCACCGTGAGTGGAGTTGAAGTACTCGCCGACCGACAGGCCTTCCTTGAAGTTGGCGATAATCGGCGTCTCGATGATTTCACCCGAAGGCTTGGCCATGAGACCGCGCATGCCGGCAAGCTGCCTGATCTGCGCCGGTGCGCCACGGGCCCCGGAATGGGCCATCATGTAGATCGCATTCATCCGCTGACTGTCGCTCTCGCCGCCAGGCTGCGAGAGTCCGGACATCAGGGCGTCCGCCACCTTGTCAGTGCAGTGGGACCACTCGTCGATCACCTTGTTGTAGCGCTCGCCCTGGGTAATGACGCCGTCCATGTACTGCTTCTCGTACTCGCGCACTTTTTCTTGGGTGGCGCGCACCAGGGATTCCTTGTCGGTGGGGATCACCATGTCGTCCTTGCCGAAGGAAATGCCGGCATCGCAGGCATGGCGGAACCCGAGGTTCATGATGCGGTCGCAAAAGAGCACCGTCTCCTTCTGGCCACAATAGCGGTAGACCCTGTCGATGATGCCCGAAATCTCGCGCTTGGTGAGGACCCGGTTGACGAGGTCGAAGGGAAGTTCGGGGTGGTCGGGAAGCAGCCTGCCGAGCATCATGCGTCCCGGGGTCGTCTCGACAATGATCGAGGACCGGCCGCCTTCGCCGTCGTCGACGTGATGGCGCGAACGGATCTTGGCGTGCATCCTGACGGCGCCGACATGCAGGGCATGCTCGATCTCGCCGATTCCGCGGAACACCATGCCCTCGCCGGTCTGTCCGGCAATCTCGAGGGACAGGTCATAGAGCCCGAGGATGATGTCCTGCGAAGGCACGATGATCGGCTTGCCGTTGGCGGGCGACAGGATGTTGTTGGTCGACATCATGAGGACACGCGCCTCGAGCTGCGACTCGATCGACAGGGGTACGTGAACCGCCATCTGGTCGCCGTCGAAATCGGCGTTGAAGGCGGCGCAGACAAGGGGGTGGAGCTGTATCGCCTTGCCCTCGATCAGGACAGGTTCGAAGGCCTGGATGCCGAGACGGTGGAGGGTGGGCGCCCTGTTGAGCAGAACCGGATGCTCGCGAATGACCTCTTCGAGGATGTCCCAGACCTCGGGCCTTTCCTGCTCGACGAGACGCTTGGCCGCCTTGATCGTCGATGCCTTGCCGTACATCTCGAGCCTGGAATAGATGAAGGGCTTGAAGAGCTCGAGGGCCATCTTCTTGGGAAGGCCGCACTGGTGAAGCTTGAGCTCCGGTCCGACCACGATCACTGAACGACCGGAGTAGTCGACCCGCTTGCCCAGAAGGTTCTGGCGGAAACGTCCCTGCTTGCCCTTCAGCATGTCCGAGAGCGAACGCAACGGCCGCTTGTTGGCGCCGGTGATGGTGCGGCCGCGCCGGCCATTGTCGAACAGCGCGTCGACCGCTTCCTGCAACATGCGTTTTTCGTTGCGAACGATGATCTCCGGCGCATGAAGCTCGATGAGCCGTTTGAGCCGGTTGTTGCGGTTGATCACACGGCGGTAGAGATCGTTGAGGTCCGAGGTGGCGAAGCGGCCACCGTTGAGCGGCACCAACGGCCGCAATTCGGGCGGGATGACCGGAATCACTTCCATGATCATCCACTCGGGCCTGTTGTCGGACGCGCGGAAGGTCTCGATGAGCTTGAGGCGCTTGACGATTTTCTTGCGCTTTGCCTCCGACGTGGTCTCGGCGAGTTCCTCACGCAGGATCTTGCTCTCGTCATCCAGATCGATCATGGAGAGCATGCGGCGCACTGCCTCGGCGCCCATGCCGGCGACGAAGGCGTCCTCGCCGTACTCGTCCATCGCCTCGTCGTACTCTGCGTCGGTCAGCAGATCGCCGCGATCGAATGGCGTCAGTCCCGGATCGATGACAATGTACTGCTCGAAGTAGAGCACCTGCTCAAGCGACTTGAGGGTCATGTCGAGCAGCAGACCTATACGGCTGGGCAGAGACTTCAGGAACCAGATGTGGGCGACCGGAGCCGCCAGTTCGATATGCCCCATGCGTTCGCGGCGCACCTTCGCCTTGATCACTTCGACGCCGCAACGCTCGCATACTATACCCCTGAACTTCATGCGCTTGTACTTGCCGCACAGGCACTCGTAGTCCTTGGTCGGACCGAAGATGCGGGCGCACATGAGGCCATCACGCTCCGGCTTGAATGTCCGGTAGTTGATGGTTTCCGGCTTCTTGACCTCGCCAAAGGACCACGACCGGATGGTCTCGGGACTGGCAATTGAAATCCTGATCTGGTCGAAGCTCTCGATGCCGGTTGCCTGACCGAATATGCGCATCAGCTCATTCATGCACTGTCTCCTGTTGACCGGCGGTCAGCCTGCCTGTTCAAGCTCGACGTTGAGGCCGAGCGCCTGCATTTCCTTGACCAGCACGTTGAAGCTCTCGGGAATGCCGGCCTCAAAGTACTGATCACCCTTGACGATGGATTCATAGATCCGCGTGCGGCCGGCGACGTCGTCCGACTTGACGGTGAGGATCTCCTGGAGCGTATAGGCCGCACCATAGGCCTGCAGGGCCCAGACCTCCATCTCGCCGAAACGCTGGCCACCGAACTGGGCCTTGCCACCGAGCGGCTGCTGCGTGACAAGGCTGTAGGCGCCGACCGAGCGGGCGTGGATCTTGTCGTCGACAAGGTGATGGAGTTTCAGGATGTAGTGATAGCCCACGGTAACCGGCCGGTCGAAAGGCTCCCCGGTTCGGCCATCAATGAGTATCTCCTGGCCACTTGCGGAGAGACCGGCAAGCTCGAGCATGTCGGTGATCTCCTTTTCGCCAGCGCCGTCAAACACTGGAGTGGCGACCGGAATGCCGGACCTCAACTCGTTGGCGGACTCCATGAGTTCGGTGTCCTTCATCGCCGAAAACTGGCCGGTCGCCGCGTCCTCTCCGTAGACCCCGGAGAGCAGGGTGCGCAGGTCGTCATGGGTCGACACCCTGTCACCATCGAGAGGCATCTCGATGGTCATGCTGTCGACCATGCGGCCGATCTTCCTGCCAATGCCGGCGCTGGCCCAGCCGAGGTGGGTTTCGAGAATCTGCCCGACGTTCATGCGACTCGGCACACCAAGAGGATTGAGCACAATGTCGACCGGCGTGCCGTCCTGGAGATATGGCATGTCCTCGATGGGCACGATGCGGGAAATGACACCCTTGTTGCCATGACGTCCGGCCATCTTGTCACCGGCCTGAAGCTTGCGCTTCACCGCGACAAAGACCTTGACCATCTTGAGCACGCCAGGCTGCAGTTCGTCGCTCGCCTCGAGCTTCTCGAGGCTGGCCCTGTGCAGCCGCTCAAGGTCCGCCATCCGGTCGTCGTAGCGGGCCTTGAGTTCTTCGATGGCCTCCATGGTGGCACGGTCGGCCACGACGATCTGCCATCTCTGGCCATGGGTGAGGGTCTCCAGGAGATCCCGGTCAACCACGGTGCCCTTCGCAACACCCTTGGGACCGCGCTTGACGGTGCCGCCGTCAAGCAGGTCAACCAACCGCGCCTGAACCGTTCGCTCGATGATGGAGTGCTCGTCGGCCCGGTTCTGTTCGAGACGGTCGACCTCGGCGCTGTGAATGGTCTCGGCGCGCTGGTCCGTGTCATAGCTCGCACGCGAGAAGACCCGCACCTCGACCACGGTTCCCTGACCACCTGGAGGCACGCGAAGCGAGGTGTCACGCACATCCGAGGCCTTTTCGCCGAAGATGGCGCGCAGCAGCTTCTCTTCCGGAGTTGTCGGACTCTCCCCCTTCGGGGTGATCTTGCCGACGAGAATGTCATCGGCCTCGACCTCGGCGCCAATGTAGACAATGCCCGCCTCGTCAAGATGTCGCAACGCTTCGTCCCCGGCATTGGGGATGTCGCGGGTGATCTCCTCGGGGCCAAGCTTGGTGTCGCGGGCCACCACCTCGAACTCCTCGATGTGAATCGAGGTGAAGACATCATCTCTGACGATGCGTTCCGAAATGAGGATCGAATCCTCGAAGTTGTAGCCGTTCCACGGCATGAAGGCACACAGCACGTTGCGGCCGAGCGCCAGTTCACCGTGGTCAGTCGACGGTCCGTCCCCGAGGATCTCGCCCTTTTCCACCCGCTGTCCGGTCTTGACCAGCGGTCGCTGGAGGATGCACGTGCTCTGGTTGGAACGCTGGAACTTCAGCAACGGATAGATGTCGACATTGAGCGTGTTGAGCGCTTCTTCCTCGTTGACCCTGATGACGATCCGCTGCGAATCGACCTGGTCAACCACACCGCCCCGGCGGGCGACGATGGTGGAAACGGAATCCCGGGCCACCACTTCCTCCATGCCGGTCCCGACGAGCGGCGCCTCGGCGCGGATCAGTGGCACCGCCTGACGCTGCATGTTGGAACCCATCAGGGCGCGGTTGGCATCGTCGTTCTCGAGGAAGGGAATGAGGGCAGCGGCGACCGACACCAGCTGCTTGGGCGACACGTCCATCATGTCGACATAGGCAGATTCCGCCATGACGAATTCGCCATTCCGGCGGCATGACACCAGCTCGTCTGCGAAACGACCATCCTCCGTGAGCCTGGCATTGGCCTGGGCTATGGTGTGCTGCCGTTCCTGCATCGCCGTCAGGTATTCGATCTTGTCGGTCACCCGGCGTTCACCGTCGACCACTTCAACTTTGCGGTATGGACTCTCGATGAACCCGTGCTGATTGATGCGGGCGAAGGTCGCAAGGGAGTTGATGAGACCGATGTTCGGCCCTTCCGGCGTCTCCACGGGGCAGATCCGACCATAGTGGGTCGGATGTACGTCGCGCACCTCGAAGCCGGCGCGCTCGCGGGTCAGCCCACCCGGCCCGAGCGCCGACAGGCGGCGCTTGTGGGTCAGTTCCGAGAGCGGATTGGTCTGCTCCATGAACTGGGAGAGCTGGGAAGCCCCGAAGAACTCGCGCACCGCCACCGCTGTGGTCTTGGCATTGATGAGGTCGTGCGGCACTTCCTTGTCGAGTTCGGCCTGGCTCATGCGCTCGCGCACCGCCCGTTCCATGCGCAGCAGGCTTGCCCGGTACTGGTTCTCGAGCAATTCACCGACGGAGCGCACGCGGCGGTTGCCGAGGTGATCGATGTCATCGATGTCACCGCGGCCATCGCGCAGTTCCACCAGTGTCTTCAGACAGGCCATGATGTCGCCCGGCGTCAGCACACGGCCGGTCTCGACATGATCGGGACCAAGGCGTTCGTTCATCTTGACGCGCCCGACCGTCGACAGATCGTAGCGGTCGGCATCGAAGAAGAGGCCCTTGAACAGGGTCGCTGCGGCTTCCGGCGTGGTCGGATCGCCGGG
>JAJEHK010000347.1 GCA_022823765.1 Alphaproteobacteria bacterium
GTAGTCCGTGTACGTCGCACCACCCGTGCGAGCCAGAATCCGCGTGATCGCCGCCGTCAGCGTCGTCTTGCCGTGATCCACATGCCCAATCGTCCCAATGTTCGCATGCGGCTTCGTACGCTCAAACTTCTCCTTGGCCATCCTTCTCGACCTCTCCTGGTCAATGACCCTCCCTCACGAGGGAGGCGTTCCTGGTTGTCACAACATGGTCCCTGGTCAGGGAGCGTGGAGCGGGTGGCGGGAATCGAACCCGCGTAACCAGCTTGGAAGGCTGGGGCTCTGCCACTGAGCTACACCCGCCTCGTCGGTGCCCTCAACCGCCTCCCCGGACCATGGATGGTGGAGGGAGGTGGATTCGAACCACCGTAGGCATAGCCAACGGGTTTACAGCCCGTCCCTTTTAACCGCTCAGGCATCCCTCCGGGCAACATGTACTGCTGATGGTTGGTTTCGCGACACGATCAACCCGACAGCAGCCGCGCAACAAGGGCAGTGCCTCCTGCACCCTTGACGACCACGCCGGATTTCCAATTGGTGGAGCGCTCCTATATAGCACAACGCCATGGTCCGCAAGCACCTGGCACAACAAAAGTTCGCGAGGCCGCTGTGGATTCACGGGCACCACCCGGTGGCAGCGGCACTCGCCAACCCGCGGCGGCGCGTGGTGCGCCTCGCAGCCACTCACGAGATGCTCGAGCGGCTGGCGCCGCTGCTGTCGCAACGTCGCGACACGATTGTCTGTGACGCGATGACGTCATCGTCAATTGCTGCCCTCCTCGAGGGCGATACCCGCCACCAGGGAGCGGCCGTCCTCGTCCATCCGCTGCCGGACCTCGCCCTCCACGACATTCCCGGCTCGGCCGATATCGTGATGGTTCTCGACCGCATCAGCGATCCCCGCAATGCCGGCGCCATCATGCGATCGGCTGCAGCCTTCGGCGCGGCCGCCGTCATCATGCAGGAACGCCATGCGCCACCCCCTTCAGCGGCCTTCGCCAGTGCCGCCTCGGGGGCTCTTGAATGGGTGCCCCTGGTGCGTGTTCCCAACATCGCCCGCGCCCTCGACGACCTCAAGCAACGCGGTTTCTGGATTACCGGCCTCGATTCCGAAGCACCCCTCACCCTGGGCCAGGCGCCGGTGCCGCTCCCCGCCGCCCTGGTCCTCGGCGCCGAGGGAAGCGGCCTGCGCCGTCTCGTTGCCCGGACCTGCGATCAGCTGATGAGCATCGCCACCCCGGGCCGTGACCTCAGTCTCAACGTGGCCAGTGCCGCCGCCATCGCCCTCCACGAGATCCGCACCCATTGACGAGGGAGCAGCACGGGCGGGCGACCGCTCATTTTGCGAATCATGCCGGCGCAATCACATCGGCCGACCCGAAGCAGATGTGAAGCCGCAAGGACGGGGCCGGACTCCCCGAGGGGAGATCCGGCCCGTTTGACAATATGGAACCGCCTCGCCTGTGCGTCAGGCTACGCCTTCCTTGAACGACCACTTCCGGAACATGCGGAAGCTGTCGAAGGGCGTAGCGCCAAGAACCTCACCGCCGGTATCGATCCGGTCGCGGACGCCATGCACCAGGTTCTGGAACAGGGGCACGATGGTCGAGCCGCGCTCGTGCATGATCAGCTGCACGTCGGCATAGAGAAGCTTGCGCTTCTCGGTATCGAGCTCGGTCCTCGCGGCCACCACCAGATCGGTGAACTCGCAGTCACACCAGTACGTGTCAGCCCATGCCGCATCGCAGATGTAGGCGAGTGTGAGCATCAGGTCCGGGGTCGGCCGCGCGTTCCAGTAGCAGTAGGAGAAGGGCACCGTGCCCCAGACGTCGGCCCAGTAACCGTCGACCGGTTCGCGCACGACCTCGAGGTTGAACCCGGCCTGCTTGGCGTTCTCCGCATAGAGGACGCCGGCATCGACCGAGCCGCTGAACGCCGCGGCAGAGGCATGGATCTGGATCGTCTCACCACCGTAGCCGGCCTTCTCCAGATGGTGCCTCGCCCTGTCAGGATCGAACTCGCGCTGCGGAATGGCGGGATTGAAGAACTGGTCGAACGGTGCGACCGGATGATCGTTCGCGACCGAGGCATGACCGTTGAAGATCACGTCCCGCATCTGCTCGCGGTCGACCAGGTACTTCATGGCCAGCCGGAAATCGAGGTTGTCGAATGGCGCCGTGTCGGCGCGCATCGGCATCGTGATGGTCGAGCCGCCGGCAACGCTCAGAATGTCCACACCCTGGTTCTGGGCCAGCAGGTCCGCGGTCTTCGGCTCGACCGGCCATACCGCCTGGACGGAATCGCTGGCCAGCGCCGAAGAGAGCGCGGCGTGATCCTTCACCGAGAGATGCTCGAAGGAATCAAAGAAGCCCTGGTCTTCCAGGAAGTAGTTCGCGAACCGCTCCCCTGTGCCGCGCACACCCGGCTCATAGCCCTGCATGACGTAAGCGCCTGTGCCCATGCCCGACATGTCGACCTCGCCGTCGACCGACGGCGCCACCTGGAACAGGTACTGCGCCATGTAGTAGGGGAAGTCGGCCGCGGGCTCGCTCAATTCGAAGATCACGTCGTCGCCGTCCGAGCGGATGTCCGACACGATCGCCATCATCGACGCGCCGCCTGACTGTGAATCGGGGCCACGGTGAACGTTCATCGAGTCGATCACGTCCTGGGCTTCAAGGGACTTGCCGTTGTGGAACTCGACGCCCTGGCGCAACTTGAAGGTCCAGGTCGCGCCTGCGTCCGAAGCATTCCACTCTGTGGCCAGCATGGGATCAAGTCCGCCATCGGTCCGCGCATCGACCAGCTTGCTGCGGAAGGTCTCCGTGAGCAAGGTCTGGTGCGAGTTGCCGGCATGGCCAATGATGAAGGAGTCGGCCGACTGCCCGTCACCCGCCGCCGTGACGACGTGCCCGCCCCGGACCTGTTCGGCGCGCGCCGATTCACTCCACAAGGTCGTGGCAGCCGCAACCGTCAGGCCCGATGCAACCGCCCGCTCCATGAAGTCGCGGCGTGTCATCCCCTTCCGACCGGCAAAGGCTCTCAACGTCCGTTCAACATTGTTGGTCTGTTCGTTCATGTCCTTCTCCCCCCTGTTCCCGAGGTTGTCTTGCTGCCGAGATTCCCGGACAAGCGCACCCGGGACACTCGGATGAATGACAATCCTAGCACGAAGCGTCGTCATGCATACCGATACGATGAGACCGCGGCAGAAACGGACGCGTTGAAGTCACGAGAGAGAGGCGACGCACGCCATGCGATGATGACCTGCGCTCTCACAAAGGGCGCGGCCGGCCCGCCCGATCGCGGGATCTGGATTCGTACATGTCTGCCTGCTTCGGCAGGCTGACACCGCTTCATCACGGCCGGTCAGGCAGCGCGCTCCAGCGCGGCCTCGAACCAGCGGATCCACGCCTCGCCGGGGACAACGAAACTGTACCCGGCGACCAGGCGGGGACGCCGTTCGCGGGCGATGGCGAGCAGGCGGCGGCCCCGGTTCGCGATTTCCGCGGGATCACTGTAGGGATTGAGCTGCATGGTGTCGTCCGGCGGGAAGGCGTAATCGCACGCGAAGAGCACGTCCTGCCACAGGTAAGCCGTGAATCCCGGGGTGTGGCCGCCGATATGGAAGGCCTCGATGCCGTGGCTTGTGAAATCGCCACGGAAGGCATCGTCCACGGGAAAGGCAGCGGCGAGCGGGCTCTCCGTCTCGGCCTCGTGGATGTGAACAGCCGCGTTCCACTGTGCGCGGTACTGGTTCGAGGCGCCCATGAAGTCCTTGTGGGTGAAGAAAATGTCGCTGACGGGCGCAAGTGTGCGGTTGAACGCGCTGGGGGAGTCGATCCATACCGACCCTTCGTCCGTCTCGATGCGGTAGCAGGCGTGCTCCAGACCGAGGCGCGGACGGGAAAGAAGCTGGCTGACGCCGTCGGTGACGTCCCTCGCCTCCACGCGATATCGCTCCTCGCCGACGTCCCAGGAGACGAAGCGGTCATGGCGGGCGCCGCAGAAGGGGCAGACGTCTGGCATTTCGCCGATCATGTTGTATCCGCAGGGCACACAGACCCACTGCCTCAGCGGAAATCCCTCCACGAGTTCCATCATGCCACCCTCCGAGTTCGAGCCATCATAGCGACCGAAGTCCCCTTCCGCATCATGTCCAAGCGAGGACGACGACCTCCTCGACCCAAAGGGCGATGTATCGCGCATCACAATCCAGCACCGTGGGCCAGGCAATTGTCGAACATCGCGATGTCTTCGACGTCGGTGAGCCGCACCAGGTCTGCGTTACGATCGGTTGCAGGTACCGGAGCAGCGGCGTCTGCCCGTGTCGAAGTTCTCGCGCTGGCGAATATGGACAGGATGAAGATGGTTCCGCCGAAGCGGCTGACTGCGTCTTCGTTCGGGAGTACGGGGCAACCCCGGATCCCGCGGGCGGGAGTGTTTCACAAGGGGCGTGGTCCCGTGCTACGAAGCGGCGGGAGCCGGGTTAGCTCAGTTGGTAGAGCAACCGCCTTGTAAGCGGTAGGTCGCGAGTTCGAGTCCCGCACCCGGCACCACATTCCCTGAGCTGTCAGGCCGCCTTCTGGCGCATGGTGACGAACTCCTCGGCACTGGTCGGATGGATGCCGACCGTGGCATCGAAATCGGCCTTGGTGGCGCCCGCCTTGAGGGCAACCGCAAGTCCCTGCAGGATCTCGGCGGCATCCTCTCCCACCATGTGGACCCCGACGACGCGGTCCGTGGCCGAGGCCACGACGAGCTTCATCAGGGTCTTCTCTTCGTTCAGTGAAATCGTGTGGCGCAGAGGCCTGAAACGCGCCATGTAGATGTCGACGCCATCGGCATATTGCCGGCGCGCCTCTGATTCCGTCAGGCCCACCGTGGCCAGTTCCGGCTGGCTGAAGACAGCCGACGGGATGTTCGTGTAGTCGACGCTCTTCGGCCCGTCGCCAAAGAGGGTCGCGGCCACCGCCATGCCCTCGGTGGTCGCCACCGGCGTCAACTCCAGTCGGCCGAGGACATCGCCGATGGCGAAGACCGACGGCACATTCGTGCGGAAGTGGTCGTCAACCGGAATGGTGCCGTTGTTGTTGACGGCCACTCCAGCTTCCTCGAGCCCGAGACCGGAGGTGAGCGGCCGGCGGCCGGTGGCATACATCACAAGGCCGGTATCCAGGGAGACGCCATCGGTCAGACTGACAGAGAAGCCGCCATTCGTCCGGGTGATGGCCGCCACGTCACTGGAAAACCTGAGATCGATCCCCTTCGTCCGCATTTCTCCGGCGAGATGGCGCCGGATGTCGTCATCGAAGCCGCGCAGGAAGAGTTCTCCCCGGTAGAGCTGCGTGACCTCGACACCAAGGCCATGAAAGATCCCGGCAAACTCCGCAGCGATGTACCCGCCACCGACGATGACGATGCTCCGGGGCAGCTCGTCGAGGAAGAAGCACTCGTTCGACGTGATGGCGTGGTCCCTGCCGGGAATGTCCGGAACGTAAGGCCAGCCTCCGGTGGCGACGAGAATGTTCGCGGTGCGGAAGCGCTGACCGTTGATGTCCACTTCATGGGGACCGGCGAGGCGGGCCCGGCCCTCGAGGACGCTGCAGCCGGCGTCCTTCAGCATGTTCACGTAGATGCCGTTCAACCGGGTGATCTCGGCCGTCTTGTTGTCTCGCAACGTTGGCCAGTCGAAACGCGGTTCCATGGATGACCAGCCGAAGCGCCGGGCATCCCGGAACTCCTCGCTGTAATGGGCGGCATAACCGAAGAGTTTCTTGGGAATGCACCCTACGTTGACACAGGTTCCACCCCAGTCACGTTCTTCGACAATCGCCACGCGGGCGCCTGCCGCCGCGGAAAACCGCGCCGCGCGCACCCCTCCAGAGCCGCCACCGATGACGACGAGATCGTAGTCGAAGGAACCCATCCCTTCAGGAATCCGTGTCAGCTGTCGACGCCGGCAACACAGACGTACTTGGATTCGACGTATTCGTCGATTCCCATGTGACTGCCTTCGCGCCCGACTCCTGACTCCTTGACCCCTCCGAACGGTGCCACCTCGGTGGAGATGATGCCGGTGTTGACGCCGACGATGCCGTACTCCAGGCCTTCGCTGACACGCCAGATACGACCGATGTCACGGGCATAGAAATAGCTGGCAAGGCCGAATTCCGTGTCATTGGCGAGGGAAACCGCCTCGTCCTCGCGCTCGAACCTGAAGAGTGGCGCCAGGGGACCGAAGGTCTCGTCTCGCGCCACGAGCATTTGCGGATTGACATCCGCCATGACTGTCGGCTCGAAGAAGGTGCCGCCGAGCGCGTGACGCTGACCGCCAACGAGGACACGGGCGCCCTTTGCCGACGCATCGGCGATGTGCTCCTCCACCTTGTCGACCGCGGCTTGATTGATCAGCGGCCCCTGCACGACGCCCTCATCGAGGCCATTGCCCACCTTCATCTCTCTGACCCGTGCAGCAAGTCTCTCGGCGAAGGCATCATGGACCGCCGACTGGACATAGATCCGGTTGGCGCACACGCAGGTCTGTCCCATGTTGCGGAACTTCGACTGGATGGCGCCCTCGACCGCAGCATCGAGATCGGCATCGTCGAACACCAGGAAGGGCGCATTGCCGCCCAGCTCCATGGTGACCTTCTTCACCGTGGACGCCGCCTGCTCCATCAGCATCTTGCCGATCTCCGTGGAACCGGTGAAGGTGATCTTGCGGACCAGGGGATTGCCCGTGAGTTCGCTGCCGATCTCCGCCGACTTGCCGGTCAGGATGTTGAGAACACCCTTCGGCAATCCGGCGCGTTCGCCAAGTTCTGCGAGAGCGAACGCCGAATAGGGGGTCTCGGTCGCCGGCTTGCAGACGATGGTGCAGCCAGCAGCAAGTGCCGGTCCTGCCTTGCGCGTGATCATGGCGGAAGGAAAGTTCCAGGGCGTGATCGCGCCCACCACGCCCACGGGTTCGCGCAAGACCAGGATGCGGCGATCGGCGAGGTGCTGGGGAATGGTTTCGCCGTAGATTCTCTTGCCCTCTTCGGCAAACCACTCGATGAAGCTTGCGGCATAGGCGATCTCGCCTCGCGCCTCGGCCAGGGGCTTGCCCTGCTCGAGGGTCATGAGCTGCGCCAGGTCTTCCTGGTTCTCGAGCATCAACTCGAACCAGCGGCGCAGCACCGATGCCCGCTCCTTCGCTGTCTTCGCCTTCCAGGTCGGCAATGCAGCCGCAGCCGCCTCAATGGCCCTGCGGGTCTCGGCCGTGCCCATGCGGGGAATGGTCCCGAGCACCCCTGAGGTGGCCGGATTCCTGACATCGATGGTGTCGCCCGAATCGGCATGGCGCCAGGCACCGTCGATGTAGCACTGTTGGCGAAACAGGGTTGCGTCACTGAGATTCATGGGAAATCCTCGCACTGTTCAAGGGAAGAGACGGACCGCTTGCCGGCGAGGGCGAATGTAGACTCCGGCGGCGTCGATGGGAATGACGGAATTCGATTTTGACCAGGTGATCGACAGGCGCGACACGAGTGCTGCCAAGTGGGCGCACGCGACGGCTGATGGCGGCCCTCCCCTGCTGGCAATGTCCATCGCCGATATGGAGATTCCGGCGCCGGACCCGGTCTTGAGGGCGATGGCAGAACGCGTCGAACATGGCATTTTCGGCTACACCATGGCCGGTGACGCCTACCTCGAGGCCGTCGCCGCCTGGCAGATGGAGCGCCATCACCACGCCATCAGCCCGGAGTGGGTGGTGACTCACCACGGGGTCCTTCCCTCGCTCTTCCAGATGATTCGCGCCTTTCTGCCACCGAATTCCGGCGTCGTGGTGATGACGCCCGCGTTCCCGCCCCTGCTCGATGCCGTCACCCTCAACGGCCACCGTGTCATCACCAGTCGACTGGTGCGCCACGGGGACTCCTATGCCATCGACTTCGAGGCCTTCGAGGAAGCCTGCCGGGACCACGCCACACGCCTCTTCATCCTGTGCAATCCGCACAATCCCACCGGCCGCAACTTCACGGCTGACGAGCTTCGCCACCTTGCGTCGATCGCCGCGCGATACCGGGTGATGGTCTTCGCCGACGAGATTCACGGCGACCTCGTGTTGCCCCCCGGTCGACTGGTGCCATTCCTGTCC
>JAJEHK010000178.1 GCA_022823765.1 Alphaproteobacteria bacterium
AGTTGGTCTACACACCCTGACCCGCCGAGTGTTGATGTCACCAAACCCCAAGATGCCGAACGCTTCGATGAGGTCGATCACCACGCAATCGGCCAAGCACGGCACAGTGGTGCCTGGCGAGGTTCTGGCCCGGCAGGTCGAAACCTGGATTCGGTGCCGATCATGAAGTCCTTCGGACGGCCTGAACCAGGCGCGGTGGAGCCGGTTCAGGCGAGGAAGCGTTGCAGCCTGTCGGCGGCGGCGTCGAGAACGTCGTCCTTCTTGCAGAAGCAGAAGCGGATGAGGTTGTCGATGCTGCCCCTGCGCATGAAGGCGCTGACCGGAACGGCCGTGACACCGGCCTTCTCGGTGATGAGACGGCAGAACGCCTCGTCACCGCCGGCGACGCCGAACGGCGTAATGTCGGCATTGATGAAGTAGGTGCCCTGGCAGGGCAGAACCGGGAACCCGGCCTCGGCAAGACCGCTGGCCAGGCGATCGCGCTTGCCCTGGAGAGCGGCGGCAAGATCGGTGTAGTAGGTGGTCTCCTTCCCCAATCCATAGGCCACGGCCTTCTGCAGGTTGGGAGCTGTGGTGAAGGTGACGAACTGGTGGGCCTTCATGACGGCCGTCATGAGGTCGGCCGGCCCCTCGATCCACCCCACCTTCCAGCCCGTCAACGAGAAGATCTTTCCGGCCGAGGAGATCCGCAGGGTTCTCTCGCGCATGCCGTCAAGTGACGCGATCGGCCGGTGTTCGAGACCGTCAAACAGCAGATGTTCATAGACCTCGTCACACAGGCAGACGACATCGTGCTCGATGCACATTCGCCGGATGAGATCCAGTTCGGCCATGGTCAGCACGCGTGCGGCAGGATTCATCGGCGAGTTGAGAAGCACCATGCGGGTTCGCGGCGTGAACGCCTCCTCGAGGGCCGCGGGATCGAGTTCCCATTCCGGCGGCTCGAGGGTGACATACCGGGGGATGGCGCCGGCCCGCTCGATCATCGGCGGATAGGAGTCGTAGAGAGGTTCCATCAACACCACTTCGTCACCCGGATTGAGCAGGGCAAGGAAGCAGTCCGCCAGCGCCTCCGTCGCACCCGATGTGACGACGATCTCGCTCTGCCAGTCGTAGTCGAGACCGTAGAAACGATGCGCGTGGGCGGCGATGGCCTGGCGGAGTTCGGCGAGCCCGGTCATGGGCGGATACTGGTTGGGACCCTCGACAAGAGCGTCGGCCGCCACCTGGCGAATGTCCCGGGGGCCGTCCTCATCGGGAAACCCCTGGCCAAGATTGATGGATCCGTGCTCCATCGCCAGGCGCGACATGACCTCGAAAACGGTGGTTCCGAGATTCGCCATGATGGTGTTGCAATGCCTCATGTCACTCTCCAACGGTCAGAGCGGGCCTTCCTCGCGATTTCCCTGTGAGACAATGCCTCTCTGGAATCTCGACAAGAGTGATCCGATCTGCCAGATACTGCAGTATGGTTGTTGCTGCACGGAATGCGTTGATCCGCTGTCGGGTTGCGCGCATGCCATGTGTCCTCATGCAGGATTGACTGTCACATCGCGGTTGAGGTCGTCATGAAGAAAATCGAGGCGGTGATCAAGCCTTTCAAGCTCGACGAGGTCAAGGAGGCCTTGCACGAGGCCGGACTGCAGGGCCTGACCGTGACGGAGGTCAAGGGATTCGGTCATCAGAAGGGCCACACGGAACTCTACCGCGGGGCGGAGTACGTCGTTGATCTCCTGCCCAAGGTGAAGATCGAACTCGTGACCGACGACAATCTCGTTGACCGGGCTGTCGAGGCCATCCGCGATGCGGCGCACACCGGTCGCATTGGCGACGGCAAGATTTTCATTGTTCCGGTTGACGATGCCTTGCGCATCCGCACCGGCGAGCGTGGCCCGGATGCCGTGTAGAACCACGCCCGAATCTCCAACAGACAAACGGGAAGGACTCGGACATGTCAGATGCTGAAAGTGTGCTCAAGCGTATCAAGGATGACGACATCCCCTATGTCGACCTCCGGTTCACCGATCCAAGGGGCAAATGGCAGCATCTCACGCTGTCCAGACGCATGGTTGACGAGGACATGTTCACCGACGGTGTCATGTTCGACGGCTCCTCCATCGCCGGCTGGAAGGCCATCAACGAATCCGACATGACCCTCATTCCGGATCCGAGCACCATGGTCCTGGATCCCTTCGAGTCGCAGCCCACACTCATTCTGAACTGTGACATCCACGAACCGTCGACAGGACAGGATTACGAGCGCGACCCGCGGTCGCTGGCCAGGCGGGCGGAAGCCTATCTGCAGTACACCGGCATAGGCGACACGGCCTTCTTCGGGCCCGAGCTCGAGTTCTTCGTATTCGACAGCGTGCGCTTCACCACCGAATCCCACGCCATGGGCTACGAAATCGATTCGGATGAAGGGCCCTACAACGACAACACTGAGTACGAAGGTACGGGCAACCTCGCCCACCGGCCGCGCCAGAAGGGTGGCTACTTCCCCGTTCCGCCCATTGATTCCCTGAGTGACATGCGCTCGGAAATGCTGACGACCATGGAGGAAATGGGCCTTCCCATCGACAAGCATCACCACGAGGTGGCACCGGCACAGCACGAACTCGGCATGACCTTCGGTTCGTTGCTGACCTGTGCCGACCACGTGCAGGCATACAAGTACGTCGTCCACCGGGTCGCCCACAGCTACGGCAAGACGGCGACATTCATGCCCAAGCCGGTGATGTACGACAACGGCTCCGGCATGCATGTGCACCAGTCGATCTGGATGGACGGTGAGCCTCTCTTCGCCGGGAACCGCTATGCGGATCTCTCCGACATGGCGCTCTACTACATCGGTGGCATCATCCGTCATGCCAAGGCGCTCAACGCCTTCACCAATGCCTCGACCAACAGCTACAAGAGACTGGTCCCGGGATACGAGGCGCCGGTGCTGCTCGCCTACAGTTCGCGCAACCGTTCTGCTTCCTGCCGTATACCCTATGCCACATCACCAAAGGCCAAGCGTGTCGAGATCCGTTTCCCCGATCCGACCGCCAATCCCTACCTTGCCTTCTCGGCCATGCTGATGGCCGGCCTCGACGGCATCGAGAACCGTATCCATCCAGGCGATGCGATGGACAAGAACCTCTACGATCTGCCTCCCGAGGAACTCAAGGATGTGCCGACCGTGGCGGGCAGCCTGCGCGAGGCGTTGAACGCCCTCGAGGAGGACAATGACTTCCTCAAGAAGGGCGAGGTCTTCGGCGACGATATCATCAACGGCTATCTCGAACTCAAGTGGGAAGAGGTGATGGCCTTCGAAACCACCACTCATCCCATCGAGTTCGACATGTACTACAGCATCTAGAAAGTGGGCCTTCCCGGGCACGCATGTCCGGCGTGCCCGGGAAGGCCGGATTCCAGGATGGGCAGCCGCACACTTTCCCTGCTTCCCGTCATCGCACTCCTGGCGGTGGCCGGGGGAAGTGTGGCCGAAGCCGGGTGCAACGACCTTCCGGAAGAAAACGTCGACTGGCGCAGCTGCAATCTCTCCGGCATCGATTTCCCGGGGGCCGTCCTCGCCGGCGGCAACCTGCGCGGTGCGGCGCTCAGCAACGCAAACCTCCGGAATGCCGACTTCTCGCGCATTGACGGCTACCGCGTGCGCTTCGTCGAGTCGGATCTTTCCGGTGCCACTTTCGACGGTGCGAAGCTCACCGGCGCACGCTTCGACAGGGCCGATCTCTCGGGTGCCTCCATGCGGCACGTCGAGGTTCGGGACACCAAGTTCCTCTTCGCCGATCTGACCGGTGTCGACTTTACCGGAGCCGTTCTCAGGGATGTCGATTTCACCGGCGCCAACCTTTCCGGCGCCACATGGACGGATGGCGCGAAGGTGTGCGCCGAGGGATCCAGGGGAATGTGCCGTTAGGAATCAGGCTCTTTCCAGAGCCTCGTCAAGATCGCGGATCAAATCGCTGACCGTCTCGATGCCGACGGAGAGACGGATGGTGTCGTCGGCGGCGCCGGCGGTGGCGCGTTGTTCGGACGTGAGCTGGCGGTGGGTCGTGCTCGCCGGATGGATGACGAGACTCCGCGTATCGCCGATGTTGGCAAGATGGCTGAAGAGTCCGGATGCCTCGACCATGCGGGTACAGGCATCGAAACCGCCCTTCAGACCGAAGGTGAAGACACTGCCGAACCCGTTCTTCAGGTACTTCCGTGCCAGGCCGTGCCACGGGCTCGACTCCAGTCCGGCATAGGAGACCCAGGCAACCTTGGGATGGGTCTCGAGATGACGGGCGATCTCGAGCGCGTTGTCGCAGTGACGCTGCATCCTGAGGGGAAGGGTCTCGCATCCGGTGATGAGATGGAAGGCGTTGGCAGGCGACAGTGACGGCCCGAAATCCCTCAATGCCACGGTCCGTGCCTTCATGGTGAATCCGAAATCACCGAAGGTCTCGGCAAAGGTGAGGCCGTGATAGGCCTCTTCGGGTTCGGTCATGCCGGGAAACTTGCCGCTGGCAAACCAGTCGAACGCACCCGACTCGACGACGACGCCGCCCATTGACGTGCCATGGCCGCCAATGAACTTGGTGGCCGAGTGGATGACGATATCAGCCCCCCAGTGAATGGGCTGGATGAGACACGGAGTGGCCAGGGTGTTGTCGACGACAAGCGGAATCCGGTGACGGCGCGCGATCTCGACCAGTGGCTCGATGTCGACGACGATACCCCCGGGATTGGCCAGCACCTCGACGAAGATGGCGCGGGTCTCGTCGCGAATGGCTGCCTCCACGACATCCGGATCGTTGGGATCGACAAGGTCGGCCTGCCAGCCGAGCCTGGCGAAGGACTTCGTGAACTGCGTCACGGATCCGCCATAGAGATAGCGCGACGAAACGATGTGGGAGCCGGGCTCAAGCAGGGTGAAGAAGGCAAGAAACTGAGCCGCATGGCCCGAGGCGCAGGCGACGGCGGCGCGGCCGTCCTCGAGATTGGCGATCTTCTCCTCGAGGACCGCCACTGTCGGGTTGGTCAGCCTCGAATAGAAGTAGCCGAATGTCTGGAGATTGAAGAGCGAGGCAGCGTGCTCGACGTCGTCGAACACGAAGCTGGTTGTCTGGTAGACCGGTGTCTGTCGTGCTCCGGTTGCAGGATCAGGTCGCGCCCCTGCGTGGACGGCACGGGTCTCCATGCCGTAGCGGCGATCGCCGTCATTCATGGCTGACCCCTTTCCAGCGGTGCGTCCGCTCCCTGGCAACACGGAAAACGGCGGGTGTCACAATCTGAGCACCCTTGCCGTGATGATCCCCGAATTGACGCCACTCCACGAGAGCTCCCCGGAGAGCCGTCCGTATTCGATCTTCGGGCACCGGTCCATGACCACCTCGAGACCCGCGGCCTCCGCCCTCCGGGCAGCGGCATCGTTCCGCACTCCGAGCTGCATCAAGACAACCTGGATGTGCTTGTCGTCCCGCAACCGGATGATCTCGTCGACAATGCCCCCGGCCGCCTCGGAATTGCGGAAGATGTCGACCATGGGGACGGGAGCCTGGAGTTCATCGAGGGATCCCAGCACGGTTTCTCCCAGCACGGTCTGGCCGGCGGCCACCGGATTGACCGGGATGATGCGATACCCCTTGCCCTGGAGGTACTTCATCGCGAAATAGCTCGGTCGCACCCAGTTCGGACTGGCGCCGATCATGGCGATGGTGCGACAGCGGCGCAGGATCGAGCGCAACGCCTCATCGCTGTAGTGGTCATGACCGGCCACTATTCACCCTGCCAGCGAGGAGCGCGCTTGCCGAGAAATGCATCGATCCCCTCCTTCGCGTCCCGCTTGAGCATGTTCTCGGTCATCACCCGGCTGGCGTAGGCGTACGCCTCATCCAGTGGCATCTCCAGCTGGCGGTAGAAGGCCTCCTTGCCTATGGCCAGGGTCAGGGGGGACTTCGAGGCGATGGTCCGCGCCAACTCCGACGTCGCGGAGTCGAGGTCGCCGGCCGCCACCACGCGGTTGACGAGGCCCAGTTCCCGTGCCCGCACCGCGTCGATCACGTCGCCGGTCAGCAGCATCTCCATGGCGTGCTTGCGCGCCACGTTGCGCGACAGCGCGACCATCGGCGTGGAACAGAAGAGTCCGATGTTGACGCCAGGCGTGGCGAAGGTCGCCTTCACCGAGGCCACGGCAAGATCGCAGCTCGCCACCAGCTGACAACCGGCCGCAGTCGCGATGCCGCCGACACTGGCAATCACCGGCTTGGGCAGCCTGACGATGGTCGTCATCAGGCGGCTGCACTGATCGAAGAGGCGGTTGTAGTTGTCGGCTCCCGGATGCTCGCGGATTTCCTTCAGATCATGACCGGCACAGAACGCCTTGCCCTTGCCGGCGATGACGATGACATGCACATCGGACCGGTTCGCAAGGTGATCGAGTTCGTCCTGCAGTGCCGCCATCAATGCGACGCTGAGCGCGTTGCGCTGTTTCGGGCGGTTGAGCGCCAGGTGCGCCACCTGGCCCTCCTGCGAACTGACGAGAAGCGGTTCGTCCATGTCTGCACTGTAGCCAAGCGGAAGACGCGGGGGCAATGGATGTCTCGGCGATGAGGATTCGGGCGTTGACTCCACCGGGCATGTTGACTAGGTTCCGCGCTCTCTTGGGCCGCGCCGTTCCCGTTGCGCCAGGCTGACTGCCATTCGGAACCCGCATGAAGACCTACGTTGCCAAACCGCGCGAAGTCGAGCGCAAGTGGTATCTGGTTGACGCCGAGGATTTCGTTCTCGGTCGCATGGCCGTCGAGATCGCCGATATCCTGCGGGGCAAGCACAAGCCGACCTTTTCGCCGCATGTCGATTGCGGGGATTTCGTGATCGTCATCAACGCGGAAAAGGTTCACCTGACGGGCAACAAGCGGGCCGGAGAGACATTCTACTGGCACACAGGGTGGCCAGGCGGCATCAAGGGACAGACCCTTGGCGAGCGGCTCGACGGGGCCTTCCCCGAGCGCGTCATCATCAAGGCAGTCGAGCGCATGATCTCCCGCAATCCGCTCGGCCGCCAGGTCATGAAGAAGCTCAAGGTGTATGCCGGGCCACATCACCCCCATGAGGCACAGCAGCCGGAGGTTCTTGACCTGGCAGCGCGCAACTCCAAGAACAGAAGGGCTGCCTGACCATGGCGATTGTGGCCGAGACCCAGGAACCCGCCTTTTCCGAAGCCGACATCCAGCTTCCCGAACCCCAGATTGATTCCCTGGGGCGCTCCTATGCCACCGGAAAGCGCAAGAACGCAATCGCCCGCGTCTGGCTGAAACCCGGTGTCGGACGCATCATCGTCAATGGACGCAGCGTCGAGGAATACTTCACGCGCGGCACCTGGCGACTGATCCTTGGCCGCCCCTTCCACGTTGCCGACCGTGTCGATCAGTATGACGTCATCTGCACGGTGAAGGGAGGCGGGCTGTCGGGTCAGGCCGGTGCCCTGCGTCACGGCATCTCGAAGGCGTTGGCGCTCCATGAGCCGGTTCTGCGCAAGACGCTCAAGTCCAACGGCTACCTGACGCGCGATCCACGGGTCGTGGAACGCAAGAAGTACGGCAAGCGCAAGGCGCGCCGCAGCTTCCAGTTCTCCAAGCGCTGAGCCCCGGCGCCCTCACTCCACCTCGATCTCGAGTTCCGTCGGCCGGTCTCCGGCGTTGATCTCCCATCCTTCGGCCTGCATGTCGAAAGGACACGAGGAGACCACGCAGATGAGGTCCATCAATGCCTCCATGGTCACGCTGGCGCCCGGTTTGACCCGGTTGGCGGGAGCCGTCAGGCGTCCTTCGTCATCCACCGGCACGTTGGTGAAGAAGTTGATCGGCTGGGGAATGACCGAAATCTCGTAGCCCTCACGGCGCATGGCGATTTCAAGATTCCCGGAACAGCTGGCGTGGACGCCCCGGTAGCCGAAGAACTCGTAACGGAACTGGTCGCAGGCCGCGAGCAGCATGTCGTGGACGCCCTCGGCAGTGTCCCCTGTCATCGTCAGCATGGGACGGCGGAATCGCGACAGGAAGACGTCGCCCGGGCGCGGCTTGAGCGAGAACGTGGTGACCCACGTGTGCGGCGGTGACAGCCACTCGTCGACATTGGCGCTGTTGTAGGCGAAGAAGTCAGCCGCCTGGCCGCCCTTCGGCGTCGCAACGGAGATGGACTGGCCGGCGGCGACACGCACTGCACGACCTTCTGATGGCGGGACAATGATCCGTTCCATGGGCGGCTCCTCAGGCTGTCACTGCCCGCAGACCGGCTTCTCCGGTTGCGGGAAATCCGGCGAGTTCGGTGACGACATCATCGCTCGTCACGATCCGGCAATACCCCGAATACATGCCGAGCGACTGCTCGTGCCGCTCCCTGCTCATGGTGGCGCACGCGTCTTCCGGCACCGTCACCAGATAGCCGAGATCGCAGGCATCGCGCACCGCTGATTCGACGCACTGGTCGGTCAGCAGGCCGCAGATCACGATCTGTTCGATCTCGAGTGCGCGCAGCACGTAGTCGATGTTGGTCGACACGAAGACATTCGATGATGTCTTGGAGATGACAATCTCGTCGCCGCGGCGGGCAATGGCCTCGGGAATGGCGGCCCATGGAGAGCCTTTCGGAACGCCGATGCCCGAGATGCGATAATCGAGCCCAAGGTCCCGCATATCACCGGTCAGGGACTCGACGACCGTGTACATCACCTCCATGCCGACCCGCCTCGACGCGTCCTGAAGGCGGGCGATCGCCGGCAGGGTCACCCCTTCAAGGCGGGCGAAGTAGTAGGCGAGATGGTCCGGAATGGAGGAGGGGTCTATGTCGCCGAATTCACCGTCTCCGGGCGTCACCGTGTAGACCTGCACATCCACCACCAGCAGGGCCGCATGGCGTGGAGTCCTGATCGGCACGTGACGTGTCAAGCCACCCCGTCCGTCGCTGGCGAAGCGTGCGCGTGACATGGGCCCTGTTCCCTTGACTTCCGCCACCCTAAGGCGGTCCGATCATTCCGCGCAAGGCGTCATCGGGATGCCGGGCCTTGGAGAGAACAGGGGTCCCGGCTACGTTGGCCCCAGGCATGAGGTCCGGAGAAAGTGGACGGGATCTCGGTGGAAGCCTTGCTGTCGGGCGCATGCCCTGCGACGACCGGGAGAACGGACGATGACGACAATCCTGCTGGGAGACGCTCCACTTGGAATCAACGACGTGGTGGCCGTGGCCCGTGGCGGCGCGTCGGTCGCCATCGCCGGCGAGGCGCGATCCCGCATGGAAGAGAGCCGTGCCGTGGTCGAGCGGTTCAGCGCCTCCGATCGACCTGTCTACGGCCTGACCCGAGGCCTGGGCGGGCGTGTGGTCAACGAGGTGAACCGAGACGATCGCGGGGACTACAGCCGGATCGTGGTGCTCGCCAGGGCCTGTGGCGCCGGCGAGCCACTCCCCGAGGAGGCCGTGCGGGCCGCCCTGTTCTCACGGGCCACCGGAATGGCCCAGGGAGGGGCGGGAGTACGCCCGCTCATCGCCGAAACACTGTGCGCCATGCTTGAATGGGGCGTTCATCCCTTTGTTCCCGGCATCGGCTCCATCGGAGCCTCGGACCTGGCATTGTGTGCCAACATGGCGCTTCCAGTCATCGGCGAGGGGCGCGCCTGGTTCCGGGGAACACTCCTTGACGGCGCCGACGCCATGGCGCGCGCAGGGATCGACGTGGTCGAGCTGCGCGAGAAGGAGGGCCTGGCTCTGTGCTCCTCGAATGCCGTTTCCGTTGGCCAGGCGGCCCTGGTGATTGCCGATCTGGAACATCTCCTGGAGTTGATGGACGGCATCGTCGTTCTCGGTTTCGAGGCCTTCCGAGCCAATCCCGGACCCATCGACCCCCGCGTCGTGATGGCCCGTGGTGCGCCCGGGCAGGCCCGGGCAGCACTGAGCCTGCGCCACAAGCTCGAGGGAACGGTGCTCTTCGATCCTGCGGAACCGCGCCGCGTCCAGGATCCGATCAGCCTGCGCTGCGTCAGCCATGTCCACGGCAGTCTGAGGGCCGCGATCGATTTTGCGACGCCCAATGTCACCGTCGAGATCAACGGCGCCGGGGACAATCCCCTGGTGCTGGCCGCGGACGGCGACATCCTGTCCACCGGCAATTTCCACACGCCGGCCATGGCGGTCGCCTTCGATACCCTCACTCTGGCCATGGCCCAGACGGCGACGATGGCGGCGCAGCGCATCGGCCGCCTGCTGCAGAACCAGTTCACCGGACTGCCCGACATGCTGACGCGCCACGGCACCACGAGGGCCGGTCTCGGTCTCCTGTCACTCACGTCGGAGACCCTGTCGAAGGAGATCCACCTGCTCGGCGCACCGGCCAGCCTGCTGGACAGCTCGACCTACCATGTCGAGGATCACGCGCCGATGACCTGGGTAGCGGTCCGTCAGGCACGGGATGCGGTCAGCCACCTCACCCGCATCGCCGCCGCCGAACTCATCGTCGCCGCCCAGGCCTTCGATCTGCGCAATCCACCGCGCCACGCCCGTGTTGCGGGATGCCTGCGCGACGCACTGCGCCTCATCGTTCCGCCCCTCGACGACGACCGCAGCATGACCGGCGAGGTTGCCGCCGTCGCCGCCGCCATCGCCGACGGCGCATTCCGCGACTGTCTTGGCACGGAACCCCAGGGATACGCCCCAAGATAACCCCGGACCGGTTGGTGGACATGCCACGCACCTGGACAACTCGTGACATCCGTGACGCCTGTCAAGGCGGGACCGCCCGGACAGTCGAGGCAAGGGGGATGTCCCGCGACACGGTGCAGACACCCTGGGTGTTCTGATCAGGGCGTTGCCCGGCAGCGCCACCGTCCCGATCATGGGTGTGCCCGCATTCCGTGCGGGCTTCATCGAAGGGTTCCTCCTGGCGGACCAGTTCGCTAAACGGGAACCATCACCGCCATCTCGCCCGTCGATCTCAGCCACCTGTTGGAGGACACGCCGTGACCGCACTGCCGACGCCGAATTCGCCGTTCAACCGGGTGCGCCGCCGGGTCGGCGTCTTCATGGAAAGCCCGCGGGTGACGCGCGCGATCACCGCAGTCATAGTCCTCAACGCCATCACCCTCGGCCTGGAGACATCGTCCGGCGTGATGGAACACGCCGGGCCCCTGCTGCGGTTCCTCGACGACGCCGTGCTGGCCATCTTCGTGATCGAACTCGTCGCCAAGCTGTTCGCCTTCGGCTGGCGCTATTTCACCATCGGCTGGAACGTCTTCGACTTCGTTGTCGTCGGGATCGCCCTGGCGCCGGCGAGTGGAGACCTCTCCGTGCTGCGTTCGCTTCGCATCCTGCGCGTGCTGCGGCTTGTCGCCATCGTGCCGTCGATGCGCAGGGTGGTCATGGCCCTGATGGCGGCGATCCCCGGCGTCTCGAGCGTGCTCGCCCTGCTGGCGCTGGTCTACTACGTCTTCGCCGTGATGGTGACCAAGCTCTATGGCCAGGCGTTCCCGGATTGGTTCGGCACCGTCGGCGAAAGCATGTACTCGCTGTTCCAGATCATGACCCTGGAAAGCTGGTCCATGGGCATCGTCCGCCCGGTGATGGAGCAGTACCCGGACGCCTGGATGATCTTCGTGCCTTTCATCCTGATGACCAGCTTCGCCGTCATCAACCTCTTCATTGCGGTGATCGTCAACGCCATGACCGAACAGGGCCACGCAGAATCCGAAAGTCTCAGGGAAGATCTCCATGCGGTCAGCGAGACTGGAGTCTCGACCCTGTTGCAGCGCATGGAGGCCATGCAACGCCAGATGGACGAGATCAGGGACATTCTTGACCGGCGCTGAACCCCTCGAGGCGGACGTGAACGTCTTGACTCATTCGGGCGACAACACTAGGTAGGGGCCATGATCGGTTTCGGGACATCAGCTCTGGGCCTAGCGGCGGCCTGAGCGGCACTTCCCCTGAAGGGGTGCCGTGCCGACGCGTTACGCCTTCACCTCCTCTTCAAAAGAAGCCCATGTCCACCGAACATTCATCTGGCCGTTGTGTCCATTCCCGCCGGGAACCGTGGTGATGCCGCGCCCCGCGACCATGCCCTGGCGCCGGTACCGTCCCTTCGAACCGGTTCGCCTTCCTGATCGCACGTGGCCGGAGAGGGTCATCACCAAGGCTCCGATCTGGTGCAGCGTTGATCTCAGGGACGGCAACCAGGCGCTCATCGAACCCATGGGGGCGGAACGCAAGAGACGCATGTTCCGCACCCTGGTCGACATGGGCTTCAAGGAGATCGAGGTTGGCTTTCCCAGCGCCAGCCAGACGGACTTCGATTTCTGCCGCGAACTCATCAACGAAGGCATGATCCCCGAGGATGTCACCATACAGGTGCTCACCCAGGCGCGCGATCCCCTCATCCGGCGCACCTTCGAGGCCATCGAGGGCGCCAGGGACGTCATCATCCATCTCTACAACTCGACCTCGGCGCTGCAGCGTCGCGTCGTCTTCAGGTCGGACCGGGCGGGGATCGTCCGAATCGCCGTGGACGGCGCCAGCCTGATCCGCGAGATCACGGAGAGCGCACGCGATTCCGCCGGATGGCGCTTCCAGTACTCTCCCGAGAGCTTTACCGGCACGGAACTCGACTTCGCCGTGGAGATCTGCGAGGCGGTGATGGACGTCTGGCAGCCGACACCGGACCGGCGCACCATCTTCAACCTGCCGGCGACGGTGGAGATGTCCACCCCTAACATCTACGCCGACCAGATCGAGTGGTTCCTGCGGCATATTCGCGACCGTGAATCGATCATCCTCTCGCTCCATCCCCACAATGACCGGGGTTCGGCCGTCGCGGCGGCCGAACTCGCCTGCATGGCAGGCGCGGACCGTATCGAGGGTACGCTCTTCGGCAACGGCGAACGGACCGGCAATGTCGACATCGTGACCCTGGCGCTCAACATGATGACACAGGGTGTCGATCCGGAACTCGACCTCTCCGATATCAGCCATCTCGTGAGCGTCGCCGAACACTGCAATCGCATCGCCGTCCCGGTCCGCCACCCCTATGCCGGGGACCTTGTTTTCACGGCGTTCTCGGGAAGCCACCAGGACGCCATCAACAAGGGCATGAGGGCCATGGAGACGTCCAACTCGGATATCTGGGAGGTTCCCTACCTGCCCATGGATCCGGGCGACGTCGGCCGGAGCTACGAGGCGATCATCCGGGTCAACAGCCAGTCCGGCAAGGGCGGTGTTGCCTGGGTCATGGACAACGATCACGGGTTCAGGCTGCCGAGGCGGCTGCAGATCCATTTCAGCCGTGTCGTGCAGCACAAGGCCGATGCCACCGAAGCGGAACTGCCGAGCCACGAACTCATGGCGATCTTCCGTGAAACCTATATCGAACCCGAAGGACCCTTCACGTTTCTTTCCTACAAGACGGTTCCCGGAACCCATGCCAGCGAGCTGCGCGACCTGACCGCATCCGTCAACATCGGAGGCGAAGTCCGCGACATTCAGGGCACCGGAACCGGACCGATCGATGCCTTCGTGCACGCCCTCGCGGAGGAGGCGGGCCTTGCCATGACCGTGATCGACTACCACGAACATGCCATCAGCCAGGGAAGCGATGCACTGGCGGCAGCCTATGTGGAGGCGAAGAACGGTACAGGCACGGTCGAGTTCGGCGTCGGGCTTCACCCGAACATCGTCCAGGCGAGTCTGCTGGCGGTCACGGCGGTCGCCAACCGCCTGACCGCAGGCGAGACGGAAAGCCCATGACGGACACCGTCGTCGACCTGGCGAGCCGTCTCGTTGAACGGGCGCGGGCATCGGGCGCAAGCGCGGCCGACGCCGTCGCCACACTGAGCGAGGAAGTCCTCGTCAACCGGCGTCTGGGCAAGCTCGAGGACCTGGACCGCTCCGAGTCCCTCGCCCTTGGCCTGCGCGTCTTCTGCGGCTGCCGCCAGGCGTCTGTGGCGACCACCGACCCTTCCGGCGACACCGCCGACGAACTCGTCGAACGGGCCGTCGCCATGGCTCGCGCGGCGCCGGAGGACCACCACGCAGGCCTTGCCGACGCGCACCTTCTGACCGACGGAGCCGCCGAACTCGATCTCGATGGCGGGGATGAACCGGGAACCGACGCCCTCACCCGGCTCGCGGCCGAAGCCGAGGATGTTGCCCTCGCGGTTTCCGGCATCACCAATTCCGAAGGCGCGACCGCTGCCTGGCAACGCTCCACGGGCGCCCTCGTCACCAGCACCGGGTTTGCCGGCGTCACGAAACGCACCATGTCGAGCCTCTACGTGACAGTCATCGCCGGTACCGGTCTCGACATGCAGAGCGACGGAGAGGGCCGCTCGGCACGCCACCTGGAGGACCTTCCGGCACCGGCCGACATAGGCCGGGAGGCAGCGGAACGTGCCGTCAGGAGACTCGATCCCCACAAGCTCGCCACGGCCCGCATGCCGCTGGTCTTCGAACCACGGACGGCGCGCTCCCTTGTCGGCCACCTTGCCGGGTTCATTGCCGGCCCGGCTATCGCCCGCGGCACGAGTTGGCTGAAGGACTCTCTGAACTGCCCGGTGTTCGCCGAGGGAATCGCCATCATCGAGGACCCCTTCGTCCGCCGCGGCCTGGCCTCGCGCCCCTTCGACGGCGAAGGCCTCGACCCCCATGCCGGCAGGCTGGTGGACGACGGCATCCTGGTCACATGGCTGCTTGACAGCCGCTCGGCGCGTCAGCTCTCCATGCACCCGACCGGCCACGCCATCCGGGGCGCCGGCGGTCCGCCGGCGGTCGGCACGACCAACCTGTGGCTCGAGGCGGGAGAGGACTCGCCGGATGACCTGATGGCGGACATCGACGAGGGACTCTACGTCACGTCGCTCAGCGGCCATGGCATCAATCCGGTGACCGGTGACTACAGCAGGGGTGCGGCGGGACGGCGCATTCGCAACGGCACGCTTGACCATGCGGTCAACGAGATCACAATCGCCGGCAACCTGAAGGACATCTACGCCAACCTGCGTCCGGCCAGTGACCTGGAATTCCGGGCCGCGACCAATGCGCCGAGCATCCGGGTCGACACCATGACGGTGGCGGGCAGCGCCGGCGGATGAAGTGGCGCATGACGCGCCGTCTTGCGGTAGAACATCCTTCCGGAACCGTGCTGCGCGAGCGCCGATGAACACAACTGACACTCTCGATCACACGACACGCGCCATTGTCGAGCGCATCGTGCGTGAACATGTCCGCCGCTACATACCGCGCATTCTCGTCGCCATCGTCTTCATGGGTCTCGTGGCCGGCAGCACGGCGGGATATGCCTGGCTGGTCCAGCCCATCCTCGACGAGGTCTTCATCGAGAAGGACCGCGGACAACTGGTGTGGATCACCATTGCCGTCTTCCTGCTCTTTCTCGTCAAGGGCCTCTCGGAGTACGCCCAGGCGGTGATCATGGCCCGCACGTCCATGCGCATCATTGCGGATATACGGGAAAGGGTCTGCCGCAGCCTGATTCGCGCTGATCTCGCCTACTTCCACAAGGCCTCGACCGGCGCCCTGATCGCCGGATGCATGAACAACGTCGACGCCCTGCAGTCGACGGTGGCGCAGACCCTGACAACGATGGTCAAGGATCTGCTGACCCTCATCTTCCTTGCCGCCATGATGTTCTACCAGGACTGGGTCCTGGGCCTCATATCGTTCTTCATCTTTCCTGCCGCCTTCGCCAGCGTCCAGAGGATCGGACGCAAGGTCAGGATCAGGTCGCGCGAGGTGGCGATCGAGCGCGAGCACATCACCGGCTTCATTTCCGACATGTTCCGCGGCATCCGCCACATCAAGGCCTACGGTCAGGAAGTCCACCACATGGCCCGGCTTGGCGACCGTATCCACCTTCTCTTCCGGCGCAGCGTCAAGACCGTAAAAGCCAGTGAATCGATCTCCCCGATCATGGAATCGCTGGCCGGCATCGCCATTGGCGCCACCATCATCTACGGCGGACTGCAGGTCATTGAAGGCACCACCACCCCAGGCGCCTTCTTCAGCTTCATCACCGCCCTGCTCCTCGCCTACCGGCCGCTCAAGGGCTTTGCCCGTCTCAACAACACCCTGCAGCAGGGATTGGCTGCCGCCCAGCGGGTGTTAGCCCTCATCGACATCAGACCGGCGATCCAGGATCGCGAGAATGCCGAGCCGCTGTCACTCAAGGGGGGCACGGTGACGTTCGACGACGTCTCGTTCGCCTACCACGACGCGCCGGTCCTCGATCGCGTGTCCTTCGAGGCGCCCGCCGGTCGGACCACGGCCCTCGTCGGACCCTCGGGCGCCGGAAAGTCGACCGCTCTCAACCTTGTCGCGCGCTTCTACGATGTCGGCAGGGGACGGATCTCCATCGACGGCTCCGATGTGCGTGACGTCACCCTGGCGAGCCTGCGTGACGCGGTTGCCGTCGTGAGCCAGGAAATCGTGCTCTTCAACGACACCATCGAAGCCAACATCGCCTT
>JAJEHK010000285.1 GCA_022823765.1 Alphaproteobacteria bacterium
CGCTCAAAGGTGCGCCGCGACATCATTCCGCCGCGCCAAGCCTCGACAAACTTCTTGGTGTCCATCCTCATCCTCCCCTGGCGCCGGGACCACCGCTGATGCAGCCCCGGCTGCATGTGTGCGTCCCCCCGGATCCGGGAAGACCGGTGCGTCCAAGGCTAGCGCATCGCACATCGGCAGACAAACTCACCAGGGAATCACATGACTCCGACTCATCCTCTCGTCATCCGGGCATCACGGCGACCCGCTTTCCGCCTTGCGGCGTCATCGCCTGGGATTGATGGACTGGCGAGATGTGTTTGCCCTCCGCTCCGGGCAGGTTGGGAAGACTCCGGTCTCTGACGTGACGGTTGACCTCGACGGCCCGCTGAACTCGGGTCCGTGCGAGTCGTAGTCAATGGTGAACCCTTCGTCGCCTTCGCTGGATACCCGATCCGTCAATAGCTCATGATGCGAATAATAGTTGCATAAAACCACGACATGTATAATATTCTTCAACCGAAACTCAAATATTCAACGCTCCGGCTCATGAGATCGGTTGCATGAACGCCACTCGGACTCGATCAGGGAAAAAAGCAGGTGGTCACGCCAGTCACCGTTGATCTTGAGGTAGCTGCGGGCAATCCCCTCGAGACTGAAGCCCCGGGAGACAAGGAGCCGGCGGCTCGCCTCGTTGGCTGGCAGGCAGGCCGCCTCCAGACGATGCAGTCCGAACCTGTCGAAAGCGTGGCCGATCACCGCCCCCACCGCCTCGCTCATGTATCCCTGTCGTGCGTACGAGCGGCCAATCCAGTATCCAAGGGTCCCCGAACTCGCCACGCCCCGGCGAATGTCGCTCACCGTCACGCCGCCCATCAGCGCATCGTCGTCGCGCCGCACCAGAAACCAGCCGTAGGCCGTTCCGGCCTCATGATCACGCGCCTGCAGTTTGATGCGTCGGGTGAAGGCGCCCCTGGTCAGGGCATTGCGTGGCCACGTCGGTTCCCAGGGCTGCAAGAACTCCCGGCTTTCATGGCGCAACCTGGCCCATTGCGGCCAGTCATCAATGGCAGGCGGGCGGAGGAGGAGCCTGGCGCTCTCAAGAACGGCCGACTGCTGCCGCGATGCCGGTTTCCTCAGGAAGGCGAACACGCGCCCGTTCCCTTGCCCAGTCCCGACAGGATGCTCCCGTAGGGAACAATACCCTCCTCGGGTCCGATGCATGCCATTGCAGGACGTGCGCCCTGGAACAGGGTATCGGCACACTCGCGGATATCCGCCGCGCACACGGCCTCGATCTTCCCGACGATCTCTTCTTCCGAGATGGTGCGCCCGAAGACGAGCATCTGGCGCGCCAGCGCCTCGCACCGTGCGGCCGTGCTCTCACGCGCCATCAGGAGCCCCGCCTTCATCTGTGTGCGGGCCCGTTCGATCTCGTCATCGGCAAGGCCGTCTGACGTTCGTGCGATCGCGTCGACGATCAGGTTCGTCACCTCCCGGGCATCGGCTTCGGCACACCCGGCATAGACGCCGAAGAGACCACTGTCCTCAAAGGCCGAGTGGAACGAGTAGATGGCGTAGGCGAGTCCCCGGTCCTCGCGGATCTCCTGGAAGAGACGTGACGACATGCCGCCGCCGAGAGCACTGCTGAAGAACTGGACCGGGTAGTAGTTGTCGTCCCGGACTGCGAACCCCGGACATCCCATGATGAGATGGACCTGCTCGACGTCATCACTGCGGTCGATGGCCCCGCCGGAATAGGCAGCGGGACGCGGGACGTGGCCATTGGAATGAGGCAGGTTGCAGAACTGGTCCTCCGCCAGACGTACGATTTCCCCGTGATCGACGGCTCCTGCAGCCGACAGCACCATGCTCTCGGCGGTGTAGTGGCCGGTCATGTGCCCCAGCAGGGTCTTCCGCGTCATGCTGGCAATGCTTGCTGGCGTGCCGAGGATGGAGCGTCCCATGGGCTGGTCGGGAAAGGCACACTCTTGGAAGAGATCAAAGACGAGATCATCCGGCGTGTCGAATACCTGGGCAATCTCCTGCTCCACGACCCAACGCTCCTTTTCGAGTTCGCTCTCGTCGAAGACGGAGTTCTGCAGGATGTCTCCAAGTACGTCGATGGCCAGCGGCACATCGTCCCCGAGGACCCGGGCGTAGTAGGCCGTGTTCTCGCGCGTGGTGTAGGCGTTCACGTATCCGCCGACATCCTCGATTTCCTGGGCAATCATGCGCGCACTGCGTCGTCCCGTGCCCTTGAACGCCATGTGTTCGAGAAGGTGCGAAATGCCGTGGAGATGATCGGGCTCGTCGCGCGCGCCGACATTGACCCAGACACCCACTGCGGCAGAATCGACTCCCTCGACCCTGTCGGTGACGATCCTCAGACCGTTGGCGAGTCGTGTGACATCCAGGCTCAAGGTTGCCCGCTAAGCATCGGCCACTCGATCAACCGTCCGCCTCCGTGTTGTCGCGAATGTAACCCTGCACGACGTCGACGTCGTTTGGCAAGGTCGTCATATTCTCCGTCAGCCCCCGGATTCTTGAGAGTTTGGCAGGACTTTTCGATGGTTCTCCCAACGCGGTCGCGACCGCTTCCGGGAACTTCGCCGGATGTGCCTGGGCATGCATGATCACCGGGACGTCGGCATCGATCCCAACCTCGCGTGCAGCCGCCGTACCGCAGGCGGTGTGGGGATCCACCACGACGCCATGCTCGCGCCGCATGCGTCGCATCTCGGCAATGATTCCGTCATCGTCCAGTCGATGGCTCGAAATGATGGAGCGGGCCCGCATCAAGGCCCGTGCGGTCACGTCGAACGACCCCAAACGTGGCAGACGTCCCATCAGGCGCTCGATTGAACTGCCGTCACGATCGTAGAGTTCGAAAAGCAGACGTTCGAAATTGCTCGAGATCTGGATATCCATGCTCGGCGACAATGTCGCCACGACATCACGGGGCGTGTAGTGCCCGGTCTCGAAGAACCGGTGCAGTATGTCGTTGGCATTGGTCGCCACCACCAGTCGGTCGACTCCAAGCCCCATTCTCACGGCACACCAGGCGGCAAGACAGGCGCCAAAATTCGCAGAAGGAATCGAGAAGGCGACCTTGCGGTCCGGCGCACCAAGGCGGACGGCGGCGGCGACACAATACGCCGTCTGCGCCATGATCCGCGTCCAGTTGATGGAATTGACTGCCGTCAGTCTGCGGGATGTCGCGAAAGCCGTGTCGTTGAACATGGCCTTCACCAGGGACTGACAGTCGTCGAACGTCCCCTCGATGGCGATGCAATGGACATTGCCGGCGACCACTGTGGTCATCTGGCGCCGCTGTATCTCGCTCACCCTGCCTTTGGGAAACAGGATGAAGATGTCCATGTTGCGCCGCCCGGCGCACCCGGCAATGGCCGCCGAACCGGTATCTCCCGACGTTGCCCCGAGAACGGTGACCCGTTCTCCCCTGCTCTCGAGCGCCCGGTCCATGAGTCGGGCAAGCAGTTGCAGGGCGAGGTCCTTGAAGGCGAAGGTCGGACCATGGAACAGTTCGAGGAG
>JAJEHK010000247.1 GCA_022823765.1 Alphaproteobacteria bacterium
CCCGGCCCAACCAGCCCTCCATCATCCGCCAGTTCGGCCCTTGAACCGCCATGCCCCACCCTCACACGGCGATCAGGACGCCCGGAAGGCAAAATACGGCGAAATCACACGGCTCTCGCAGGGGAGTATGAGACAAGGCGGTTAGGATACGTGAGGCCGTCCCTGAGTGTCGACCGATTGAAAGTTGATCACCGACCAATTGAAACCAGCCAGTCGGATGGATCAGGCGTGGAAACCGTCGTCACAAGGGAGGGTGATGGCGGTTCGACGGTCAGGCGGATCTTCGGGATACGTGATGAACAGATGAAGCGTTTCAGCTTCCCGTCACCGGAGGGATTGTCGGACGACGGGTGAATCGTCCATGACCATGCGGCGGTTCACGGCCTCCTGGCGCCGGCAGAGATCCTCGAGGCAGCCGGTGGCGGCGACGAGGTTTCTCTCCCGGGCCTCGTGGAGAAGGGATTGTGCTCGGTCCAGCCAGGGACCGGAGCGAGGCGTCGGCCTCATGTCCGTCCAGGCGCGGCAGTGTGCATCGATCCTGGCGGCAAGGCGGGTGTCGGCGGCATGCTCGCGGATGGCCCGGCGCGCCGTCTCGCCGGACTCTGCAAGCATCGCCACGGCGGGCATCAGGTCACGGTCCGACGGGGCATGGCTCCAGGCCCGCAGGAGGGAGGCCACGAAATCTTCCCGGTTGTCGGTGAGGATGACGCATTCGTCGAAAGTCCTCATGGCGTCACGGGCGAAGGAAGCCTGATCGGCAGAGTCGAGCACCACGATGGCGCTCCTTGCACCATGGCCGACGTGGCTCCAGCCGGGCGCCAGCAGCCTCAGCTTCGTGTCGTCGCGGTCAAGCCGGTGGCGATCCCCCTCCCCGCTCTCGAGTTCAACCGTGCGGCCCTCGATCGCCGTGACCGTGGCCATGCCGATTTCGGGAACGCGGATACGGTCGGATACGTGGATCGAGATGGATCGGGTTTCGTGGAGACGAAGGTTGCGGACGGTCGCTATCGTGGGCTTGAACGTGCGAGACCGGCCGTTCCGGCCCACATGTTCCACTTTCGTCCGTGTGGAGCCGACAACGGTTGTCAAGGCGTCAGGGGAACAGCCGTATGACGCTCGTTTGAAGAGAAGGACATCCCCCTCGCCGTAGCTGGCGGGATCGGAGAGTTGGCGGGCGTCGAGACTGCGGTCAAGCAGGCGTTCGATCACGATCTCCTGTCCCGTGTCCTTCCATTCGCCAAGCGACTCCTGGATGTCGTCTTCGAGATCGGGGGTGCCAGCGAGGATGACGGTGGCGGCGCGCGTGGCGGGAGCAAGCGAGAGCCACAGCTGGCGGGCCTCGTCGGCGAGCTGCGCGTGGTCTACCTCGATGACCGGCTGGGCGTCGTCTTTCAGCATGCTGCTGGCGTGAATGAGACGCGCCGTTTCGACGAGGCCCGGTTCAGGTCCGTGATGGACGATGCGCAGGCCCGCCTCGGCCATGAATTGCAAGGGCTGGCTCAGTCGTTCGTGCGCACCGGTCACGAGAACCACGCGGGCGAAGCCGAGATCCGAGGCCTTCCTGGCAAGTCCCGCCATGTCGACCGCCGATATCGACGCGGCTTCCCCGACCAGCAGCAGGCCTCCGGCGAAGGATCCCGGACGGGCGGCCCCGGTCAGGAAGGCTTGCAACCTTGAACCCGGGATGCCGGTCTCGCGTGACAGGACAGGTGTTGCGGAAAGGGCAAGGGAGGGCCGGTCCGGGGAGACTTTGATGAGGTGGCGAAGCAGAGCGATGCGCTCGCCCTCTGACGTGTGCCGGAGTCTCACCACCGGGCGGTGGGTGAAGACGAGTGCCTCGAGGGACTGCCGGCTCGCCATGTCGAGGGAGGAGACGATGGTGTTGAAGTGATGGCGGGTGGCGAGAGCATCCGAGTGGGAGGACGTGACCCAGGCGGCGAGCACCCTTTCGGCCTCGACGATCCGTGGCGTGGTGAAGGCACGGTCGAGGCGGGGATGAACTATCTCCTGCAGGTGGCCGTCCCGGCAAAGTCCGGCGATGGCATCGCCTATGGCGGCAGGAGTGTGGCGTCCGGGCGCATGGCCAAGGGCAACGGCTTCGAGGTTTGCTGCCGGAATGACGGACGCCCGCGCCTCGAGGGATTCGAGCGCCCTCCAGACGATCTCCGGCACGGACCGGTCGGGCCAGGGCGGATCGGGAAGCCGGTGGTCGGCAGCCGGGGCGCGCCTCAGTCCGTGACGTGTTGCGCGTTGCTTCCATTCACGGCGCAGGTCATCGAGGTTTCGGTTGACCTTGCGACGCCTCGTGATCATTGCGGCCAGACCGGCCGCGCGCGATGTCCGCGGCAATCCCAGGCGGTCGAGGTGTTCCAGGATCTCGCGGCGGCGGCTGGAGAATTCATCGAGGAACGTCTGGTCGTACCCGGCAATCTCGAATCCCGGCACGCGTCCGATCATCGTTGCCACCATGACGAGGCCAAGGTCGTGAAGGCGGGCTGCCAGGACGTTGTGGTAGAAGGCGCCGATGAGATTCCTGTTTCGCCGCAGGGATGTCGGATCCACGGGACGCCACCTCGATGAGTGCGTCCGCGTCATGTTGGCAATCACGCAGTGCGTGTGGATCTGCGGATCGTGGTTGCGGCTCGCAACATGGCGAAACGTGGCGGCCACCAGATGATCAGTGCGCATCCGGGGCCTCTTGCCTGTTGTTCGATCGAACACCCTTGTCTCGAGGAAGCGTCCCTCGATCCAGTCCAGCACCTCCTTCACCGCCTGGTCATGGGCGTCGACCACGCGCACGTTGTCTTCGAGGAGCGCCTCGAGAGCCACGGACTTCGGCGCCGAGAAGACGAGATCGATGCCAGGTCGATGCCGATGCTGGCCCTTGCGCATCGATCCAAGTCGCAGCCCGGTTCCGGGCACATGTCCTTCGAGAACCGCCTGGAAGGGTTCGGCATCCACCAGACCTGTGAGGCCCAGCGCCTTGGCCCCCTGCCCGCGCCAGCTGCTTGCCAGACGATGCTCGGGATCGTCCTCCGGCACCTGACCGTCCCGGGCATAGTAGCTCACGGAAGTTGCAGCGGATGTCAGCTGGGCAATACTCGCAACCATGGTTCCGGCACACGGTATGTTCACTTGATGTTCCGTGATGTCGAGTGCCTTCAGGGGATGTCAAGGCGCACTACATCCAGGCAGTGCATCGGTTTGAAGCGAGTTTCCTGCGGCAACCGAACGTGGCGGGCTTGTTCAGGTACCCGGGGGCAAGTGGTCCCATGATGACGGTAACCAACAGACAAATACCATCAACGCCAGTGACATACTCCACCATCAAGGGCCCGGAGGATATCAGTACAGTGTTTGCGCCCAGTTATCTGAGGTGGCTCATTCCGACCGCGATTGCTGATGGACCGACGCGGCCAACACAACGCAGATGACCGGTGGATCAAACTCCTCCCGCATAGTCGGCAAGCGTCGCTACGGCTTCGCCATGCTCGGTCGATGCAACGGCCGTCGCAAATCCACGATCCGCCGTCACCACCGACGCGGTACGCGAGTGCGAGATACATGCAATCGTAAACCGGGTGATCGAGGGTCGGCGCCAGGCGAAGCGCGTCCGCACTGACAGCTTCGTCATCGTTCCAGCGCACCGGCATGTCGGGCAACCAGGCCAGGGCCGCGCCTGCATCGGCGCGCTCAACCTGACCCAGCCACGCCTTGCGCCACAGCGCATTGGCAACCTCTGACGCCATCAGACGCGGCGCGTGAAGCTCATGGTCGCTCGCCGCGAGTTCCTGCGCGATATTCGAGTCCGGTTCGTCGACCAACAACTTGACCGCCACCCCTTCGGGTGAAGGAGGTGGTGAACTGCAGGGATCTCAAGGCATGGCGTATGGAGGTCCTTCTGTCCGAGGCGCCGGCCTGCACCCAGGGATACGCCGCCGACTGGACCAGCACCCACAGCTTCATAAGCCCGCGCAGAAGATCGCCGATCGGATCGAGGCGCCGATGCACGAGACCCAGGCGCCGTCGGCGTCGCAGGTACCTGCCCGCTGCGCGCCATCAGAACACGCGTAACTTCGTTTCACCGGCTTCATCGCGACGTTATTCGCGCCGCGGCTCGGCAGGGCATTGCATGGTGAACCGGCATGTCGGTAACGGCATCGTTGCACGCTAACATTGATAGTGTTATCATGCATCAATACGTTAGCAACCAACCGCGAAACGCTGGCAATGCCTATCGCCGCCGCGCTCCAGCGCTATCTCGAAGATACCCTTCACGAACCCGCGAGGGTCGCTGCGCTCGAACGCGCGCCGAGTCTCCCCTCGTTTCTTTCCCGCATGTACAGCCTTCTTGAAGGCCACGTAACTGGAAGGCGATGCATCTTCCTCGCGACCATCGACAACGCCGCCACGCCATCCGACATCGCCAAGCATGTCGCCCTGGTCCGCCCCGCCGTTGACGCGACCGTCGTCTTCGTCGCTCCGTGGCTGAGCGCGCACAACCGCTCGCGCCTCATCGGACAAGGAGTTCCGTTCGTCGTGCCCGGCAAGCAGCTCTACATCCCCGATCTCGCGATGGACTTGCGCGAACGCTTCCGCACGCCGAAACCGCGCCGCGCAGCCGGCCTCTCGCCGGCGGCTCAAGCGGTATTGTTCCACCGCCTCCTCCGGCTCAACGAGACCGCAACAACCCCTTCCCGCGTAGCGGCGCAGCTGCACTACTCGGCCATGTCGATCGGCCGCGCGTTCGACGAATTGGTCGGTGCCGGGCTGGCCCATACCGAGAGACACGGCAAGGAGCGGCGTATCCGGTTCCAGGCCGAGGACAGGCAACTGTTCGATGCCGCGCACGACCTGCTCCGCAGCCCGGTGCGCACCGTGAAGTTCATTCGGGACGCTCACGTCCCTCCGCCGTTGAAACACGCAGGCGAGAGCGCGCTCGCCGAACTCACAGACCTGTCCCCGCCGCCGCTGACGGCGTTCGCGGTCGCGGCCAGCGATTGGAAGATTGTCGCCCAGACCCATGAACTCGTCGAAACCGACCGGGATCAAGCCTTTCATATCGTGGAAACCTGGTCATATGACCCCGCCGCCTTGTCTACCGCGCACTTGGTGGATCCGCTGTCGCTCTACGCGCAGTTCCGCGATCACCGCGATGAGCGCGTTTCCATGGCGGCGCAACGACTGTTGGACGGAATGCCGTGGTAACCGGAATCGACAAGTTTCGCGAACACTTCGCGGTCCACGAGGGCCAATACGCCATCATCGGCGGCGCCGCTTGCGACCTGCTGTTCGACGCAGCGGGCCTTGATTTCAGGGCGACCAGGGACATCGACATAGTGCTCTGCGTCGAGGCGGCCGACGCCGAATTCGGAAGGGCCTTCCACACGTTCCTCGATGCAGGCGGGTACCAGGCCCGGGAACGGAGCGACGGGCGAAGAGAATTCTACCGATTCCACCGTCCGACCGACCGGAGCTTCCCCTTCATGATCGAGCTTTTTGCGCGGCGCCCCGTGAACCTCGACCTGCCCGAAGGCGCGATCTACACGCGGGTACCGGTAGACCAGGACATCGTCAGCCTTTCGGCAATCCTGCTGGACGATGCCTATTTCGAGGCGCTCCAGGCCGCCAAGCGCCAACTCGAAGGCGTCACGATCATCGACGAAACCCTGCTCATACCGTTCAAGGCCCGTGCAGTTCTTGACCTCACCGCTCGGTCCGAGGAAGGTGCGAACGTCAATCGAAAGGACATCAGGAAGCATCGCAACGA
The DNA here is from genome assembly GCA_022823765.1 of Alphaproteobacteria bacterium. GTDB lineage: Bacteria > Pseudomonadota > Alphaproteobacteria > SP197 > SP197 > SP197. The sequence continues at coordinate 5,771 of JAJEHK010000247.1, forward strand.
CGTCTTCCGGCTGGCGCAGCTTCTGCCCGAGGATGCACAAGTCGCACTGCCGGAACCCGTCCGTCGAGACCTTCGCGCTTTCGTCGACCTGGCTCACGCCGACCAAACTCTCGATCCCAAGGCATTCGACGTTCCCTTCACTCGGGACGAGGCGACCGATCTTATCTGCACGGTTTACGGGCTGAACAGCGAGAATCACCAAGGGCGCACCGCGTCAACTTGAAACGGCGTCACCAACACACCGCCTTCCGTCGTTGCTCGGTCGACCTCGGGGCCCGCATTGGCCAAGCCGCTGAAGTCGGCTTCCACAGCGTATGCCCCGGCTAAACCGAAGTTCCAACTGATTGCCAACTGATACTCGGACCAACTTATTGAGTCCGCGTGATTTGTCTGATTTTGCGGGCCTTCAGATGTACCCATGTATAATGGTTGTGGAGTGTTGACATGGCGAGTATTTTTGCTATAGTGA
>JAJEHK010000202.1 GCA_022823765.1 Alphaproteobacteria bacterium
TCACTATAGCAAAAATACTCGCCATGTCAACACTCCACAACCATTATACATGGGTACATCTGAAGGCCCGCAAAATCAGACAAATCACGCGGACTCAATAAGTTGGTCCGAGTATCAGTTGGCAATCAGTTGGAACTTCGGACAGGCGTGATCGGCAGCGGCTGGGCGGCGCGCTGCCTGGGCGCCGGCCTCGACGTGATCGCAACCGATCCGTCACCTGCGGCCGAGGCGCTTATGCGCGAGAACATCGACAACGCCTGGCCCGCCGTCGAGCGGCTGGGCCTTGCGGGCGGTGCGAGCAGGAAGAGGCTGACCTTCACGCCCGACCTCGCCGAGGCGGTGGCGGCCGCCGACTTCGTGCAGGAGAGTGTGCCCGAGCGCGAGGACGTTAAGATCGCCGTCTTCAGGGACATCGCCCGGCACTGCCGGAACGACGTGGTGATCGCATCGAGTTCCTCAGGGCTGCTGCCGAGCCGCATCCAGTCGCAGACCGACCATCCGTCGCGTGTCGTGATCGGCCACCCGTTCTCGCCCGTCTATGCCCTGCCTCTGGTCGAGATCACCGGAGGCCAGCAGACCTCGCACGACGCCGTGGTGGCGGCGGGTGGTTTCTACAAGAGAATCGGCATGCGCCCGCTTCACGTCCGCAAGGAGATCGACGCCTATCTCTCCGACCGCCTGCAGTGCGCCATGTGGCACGAGGCGCTGCACCTGATCGACGAGGGCATCGCCACGGTGCCGGAAATCGACGCCGCGATCACCGGCGGACCCGGCCTGCGCTGGGCCGTGATGGGCATGTGCCTGGCCTGGCACGCGGCGGGAGGACCGGGCGGTATGCGCCACACCATGGAGCAGTTCGGCCCCACCCTGGAGCTGCCCTGGACCAAGCTGAAGCCGCCGACTCTCACCGACGAACTGCGCGAGGCAATCATCACTGGCAGCGAGGACGAGGCAGGAAACCGCGACTTCCGCGAGATCGAGCGCCGCCGCGACGCCTGCATCGTGGGCTTCCTTGAGGTGCTGCAGAGGCACTGGTATCCGGCGGAAGACGATGGCTGGCCCGAACTCGATACCGCGAACGCCTGAATCGCGGGCGGACCGGACACGGAACCGCGCCTCGTCGACCGCCATGCGTGTCGCGGACTCGATGGTCCGGCGTTCTGCTCGTCAAGAGTTCGAGAAGTGTGCAAAGGCATCGGCAACGCGCTGCGTCACATTGAAAAGGTGGTTGACCTCCCGCAACAGCAGCGCACCACCGTCGGATATCATGCGGCCATCGTCGAAATCTGGCCACAATCCGGCGCCCTCCGAGACCTTGCGGGCTACGCGAAACACCGCAGGCGCAGAGAACATGTTGGTTGTCAATGCCGGCTGACCGGAAGGTCGTCCCGAAGCACTTTCCACAAGGTGCGTTTGCGCTGATGAGGATCGGCGGCGAGGTCCGCCTCCGGAGGATCCAGCTCGGTGAGGAAGGCGAACCCCTTCTGGCAGGCAGCGGTGATCTGAGCAGGGTTGATCTCCTGCGTCCGCCGGACAAGCTGCCGGAGATCGTCCCAATCGAATGCGGTGGCATCGTTGAATCTCGCCATGAGAGCTTCCGGATCGAACGCGTCGCCCGCCTGCCAGAGCTTCAGCACGACGAGCCGGCGGATGAGTGATCGGTCAAGAGGTCGGGCCGCAAAGACGCTGAGGTCGTAGATGTCGCGTGCTTTGCCGCGCTGGTAGCAGGCGCGGAGTTTCTCGGCGATGATCTCGGGCAGGGCCAGGCACCTGATGTCCACCGGTTCGAAAGGCAGGTACCGGAAGTAGCTTTGCACGCATTGAGCGTTCCGCGATGGGGGAAGGGTGGGCACCTCACGTCGACTGACCTGGAGCCTGATCTCGCTTTGCCCGCTCGGGTTCCAGTTGTGGGCATAGACCGGGTTGACGCCCCAGGACAGGCCGTCCTGGGTTTCGTAGTAGCTGCCGTCGGGTACGCCGAACCGGATTCCGTGAAACGGTTGCTCGAATGCCTCCATCATGGCGAGGACCACGTCTTCGTGGTCGTGCTCTTCGATCCGCGTGAAATCCAGATCGGTCGAGAAGCGCCCGCCGCTGCCTATGAACATCTTGCGAAGGCAGGTGCCGCCCTTGAAGGCGAGCTTGTCCAGAATGCCGCGCTCCGCCATCAGCTGGAGCAGGTAGGTAAGCACGACTTCGTTCTCGGCGATCATGATGTCGCGCAATCCGGCCTCGACGGAGTAGCGCTGGACTTGGGGACGGGTGAGAATGACTCAGTGCTCCCGGTCGACCGGTCGCGCGATGCCGGCGCTGTCGCTCAATTCGTCGCTGGCGACGTTGACGGTGAGTTTCCAGTTGCCCTGATAGCCGACTGCGCCAGGCTTGGGGGTTCTCGGTCCGAAGTATGCTCGGCCGGTACCCTTCGCAAGGTCGTGGAGACGTGTGCGCACGTCCTCGGGGACCGTGGCGCCGGCATGCTCTGCCAGCCACCCGAAACGTCGCGTGAGCGTCTTGGAGGACATCCGCTCCAGATAGCTGGTCGCCTTGTACCAGTCGATGCGGCGGCAAGCAGTCGCCAGGACGCTTGCCGCTTCTCCTTCGCCGCCGGCGAGGTCAGGACGGTCAATGCAGTCGATGGCGGTCTTTTCGCGGTCGGACATCGTGACTGTGTAGTCCAGGACATCGACCGGGCCGAAGCCGAAGAACTTTCGCGGGACCGTATTGACGATGCGGACTTCGGTATCGTGTACGCGCCGGTTGCGCGTACGCACCGGCGTGACCAGTCGAATGACCTGGCGGCGCTGCGTTGTGAAGCCGTAATGCGCCGCGGCCGTCCCGTAGCCGAAGTAGTAGGGTTCGACGATTCGGCTGGCGAGCGCCAGGACGTTGCCTTCTCCGAGAGCGTCGGGGCCCATCTCGGGTGGTATGAGCAGGTAGCGACCCCAGCTTGCGCGCTCCAGCCATCCCTTTCGGCGCAGCGAGCGGATTACATGGTCAGCAGCCTGAGGAGTGACGCCAAGCATCTCGATGATTTGCCCGCGTTCAATCCTGTTGCTGCGGCGCTCTGCCATGCCGAGGACGATGCGGCTCTCCTGAGGCGAGAGCGAGCGAGTGACGAATGTCATGGTTAGGCCCGATGTGAAGCCCGAGAAATAGCTGTGTCTTGACGAGTACCGTATTAGCAGTGGGCGCCGCAGTCAATCAGTTCCTGTAACAAAACACAGAATATACGGAAGTTTCGTGAAAGGGAATAATCATCGTCAGCATGGCTCATCGAGCGCGGATCAGGCAAGGCAGGGCCGGTGCTGCTACTGGAGTGGGAACCATGACGCCGCAGCGGGGCGAGGTCGGTGCCTTGCGTTGCGTCCACGTTCGTCATCTGGCTATTCATCGAGGTCAGGGACACGCCTGGTCAGCGCTTCCGGCGAAGCGACGGGTGCGAGGTATTCGCCGAAAGCCAAAGGCAAACCAAAGCAGACTTTCAAGAAAAGGGAATCTACGCCGGCGCCGCCGACGCGATGTGGGCGCCGATGCTGTCCCCGACGCGCGAGACCTTTGCCTTCACGGACTCGTTCGCCAGGTACGCATAACACGACGTGGTCTGGATTTGAGTGTGAGCGAGCAGCCTCCCGATCATCACAAGGCTCTCTCTGGGGCCAGAGCGCGGGACGCAAAGGAGTGCCAAGACTGCAAAGGCTTCCCGGTCGTCTTCCCCTGTGCCACCCGAATTCCATGAAATCGGGGGCGTCGAGGCGAATGTCGCGGCAGGCTTCCACGCCGTCGAGTTTCTTCTCTGGGGCCGGATCTGAACGGCACCGGACCCGGGGCTGGAGCGCGTCCGGCCAGCGACTTCGACACCGCCAACTGCACCGGCGGAAACTGCGACCGCCGCGCTTCCTATCTCAAGGCCGCTGCGGACCTGCTGGTGGACGATCTGGCCTGGATGGCGGCGCAATGGGCTCCCGACGGGCCTGCCACCATGGCGTTGACGGGAAGCGACATCGCGGAAGGTCTGGCGACCATCATCACGGGCATGGGCAGTCTTTCCTACGGGGAACTCGCCGGTGAGCGCATGAAACTCGGCCTGTTGCTCCACGATCCAGAAGAGAAGCATGACTGCTTCAGCGACAACACCCACAACTCGCGCTACTACGACGCGTTGGGCATCAGGAACATCTATCTTGGCGAATACAGGCGGACCGACGGCACGATGGTCTCGGGCCCCGGTCTTTCGACCCTGGTTGCCGCCGTCTCGCCGGAAGCCAACATGACATTGCGGGAGCGTCTTGACGCCACCATGGCGGCCATGCGCGCCATGGTGGAAGCGGCTGAAGGTGGCGAAGCCTACGATCAGATGATTGGAGAGAACAATGCTGCCGGCAATGCGCTCGTCGAGGCCGCCATCGATGCGCTGACTGCGCAGACCGACGCGATCACACATGTCGCCGGTGCACTCGAACTGTCGGCCCTGGAGTTTGAAGGTTCTGACAGTCTCGACGACCCGGAGGCCGTATTCCAGTAACGGCAGGGGGTCTCTCCTTCTCAGCCACCCCTTGCCGCTGGAGCATGGACGGCGCAACCGCACTTGCGCCGTCCATGCACTTTCTACCATCAGATCAGCACGTCTGTCAGGCACGCCTGGCCGCGCGTCAGCACCGGTGCCGGAGGCGTGCCGGAATGTCCTTGATAGCGGGGTTGCCGACGGTGATGATGCCCTCGGATTCCGCCCCGTTGGAAAGGACCAATCCATGCGCCATGCACCCAACGCGCCTGTTCTGGCTCCACGGGGCCCGGAACTCAACACGAAGGGCTGGCCCCAGGAGACCGCCTATCGGTTGCTGATGAACAACCTGGAAGTGGCCGAGGACTGGAAACGGCTCATCGTCTACGGCGGTCGTGGCAAGGCGGCGCGTGACTGGGACTCCTACTTCCGCATCGTCGAGATGCTCGAGACCCTCGAAGACGACGAGACCCTTGTCGTGCAGTCGGGCAAGCCCGTCGCCATCTGGCCGACCCACGAGTGGGCGCCCCGCGTGCTGATCTCGAATTCCATGCTGGTGCCTCACTGGAGCACGCTCGAGCACTTCAATGAGCTCGAGGCGAAGGGCCTCATGGTGTACGGACAGATGACGGCGGGCTCGTGGTGCAACATCGGCTCCCAGGGCATCGTCCAGGGGACCTACGAGACTTTCGCCACGCTTGCCAAGATGAAGTTCGGCGGCACGCTGAAAGGGCGCGTCACGATTACCGGCGGGCTCGGCATGTTCTCCGGCATCATGCCGCATTGCATCACGCTCAATGGCGGTGTGAGCATCGGTGTCGAGGTCGATCCGGAGAGAATAGCCCGCCGCCTCGATCTGGGGTTTGTTCACGAGGTCCTGGACGACCCGGACCTCGCCTTGCAGAGGGCGAGGGAGTGTGCCAAACGGGGAGAAGCCCGCGCCTTCGCCCTCCACGGCAACATGTCCGATGTTCTGAACGGCTACCTCGAGAACGGGGTCCCCTTCGACATCGTGACGGACCAGACGTCTGCCCACGACATGCTCGAAGGCTATGTTCCCGGCGGCATGACGCTGGCCGAGGCGCTGGACCTGCGTCAGACGGATCCCGCCACCTATATCGAACGGGCCCGCGACACGGCGGTCCGCCAGGTTCGCGCCATGGTCGAGTACCAGAGACGCGGCGCCATGGTGTTCGACTACGGCAACAACATCCGCCAGGAGGCCTACAACCACGGCTACAAGGACGCCTTCGCCTTTCCGGGGTTCGTGGAAGCGTTCATCCGCCCGCTGTTCTGCGAGGGACGCGGCCCCTTCCGCTGGATCTGTCTTTCCGGCGAGGAAAGCGACCTGCGCAAGACCGAGGAGGCGGCCCTTGACGAGTTTGGCGACGACGAGGTGTTCGCCAACTGGGTGCGTCTTGCGTCCGAACACCAGCCCATCGAAGGCCTTCCGGCGCGGCTGGGCTACCTGGGATACGGCCAGCGCGCCCGCTTCGGCCGGATACTCAACGACATGGTGCGCTCCGGAGACCTTGCCGGGCCTGTTGCGATGAGTCGCGACCATCTCGACACCGGTTCCGTGGCCTCGCCGAACCGGGAGACCGAGGGCATGATGGATGGCAGCGATGCGGTGGCCGACTGGCCCATCCTCAATGCTCTGCTCAACACCGCCTGCGGCGCCACCTACGTGGCGGTCCACAACGGCGGCGGCGTGGGCATCGGCTACGCGACTCACGCCGGACTGGTGGTTCTGGCGGACGGCACGGATCTCGCCGAACGCAAGATCGAGCGCTGCCTCAACGTGGATCCGGGCATGGGGATCGTGCGCCACGCGGACGCCGGCTACGACCTGGCGAAGGATGCAGCCCGCAGGCATGGACTTCGCATGCCCATGCTCGAGGCCTGAGGGCGCTCGCGGCCTTTCCGTCCGCGCAACCCGGTGCTGATCGTTGCCGATGAGCCCGTGTTGGTGCTCGATGTCTCAGTCCAGGCAGCGATGACACGCGCTGTCACAGGGTAGTTTCCGGCACCGAGCCGCCGGTGCTGGCCGCAGGCAAGGGGCACGACATCGCCTGCCATCTGTGACTCGAGGGCGTCGAACCCGTCATTGCCCGTGGCTGATCCCGGCGTCACGGCATTGCCGAGGCGGCCGGTGACAACGAAAGGTCCTGCAGTCCGGGCGCTTGCGCGAAACGACGAGCGGCGAACCAGCAGGTGATCAGCACCTCGGTCATCTCGTCCCGGCCGCCTTCGGCAACGCGCTTGAGCAGGGCGCTCGACGCTGTGCCCTGGACGATCACGGCGAGGACCTGAACGATCAGGTATGCCGGCAGGCCCCCTGCCGTCACGGGGTGAAGCGCACCGGCGGACATGTTCCTGTAACAAGGCGACTGTGCCACAGTACCGACACGGGAAACCCGTCCAACAGGAGGACCAGAACGCGATGAAACGAAGGACATTCATCAAGACTTCCGCCGCCGCGGCACTCGGCGCCGCTGCCGCGCCCCTTGCGGCTCCGGCTGTTGCCCAGGGGATCACCCAGTGGAACATGGTGACGGCCTGGCCAAGAAACCTGCCGGGCCCCGGTGTCGCCGCGCAGATGCTGGCCGACCGGATCACGGCGTTGAGTGGCGGCAGGCTGACCGTCGAACTTCATGCCGCAGGCGAACTCGTGCCGGGCCGCGGCGTCTTCGATGCTGTGTCGGAGGGCACCGCCGACCTCTACCACGCCGTTCCCGCCTACTGGGGTTCGAAGTCGAAGGGCATCCTGCTCTTCGGTTCGCAGCCTTTCGGCCTGCGCGCCGACGAGCAGGTGGGCTGGCTTGTCCACGGCCAGGGCCAGTCGCTCTATGACGAGATGTACGCCCGGTTCAATCTCAAGCCCTTCCTCGCCGGCAACTCCGGTCCGCAGTGGGCGGGATGGTTCCGCGACGAGATTGGATCAGTCGATGATCTGCGCGGGCTGCGCTACCGCACCACCGGCCTTGCCTCCGAGATGTGTGTGAAGCTCGGCATGGCGGTCCAGGCCATGGGTGGCAGGGACATGTTCCAGGCGATGCAGTCGGGCGCCCTTGATGCCGGCGAATTCGTCGGTCCATGGACGGACTCGGCCCTTGGATACTACCAGATCGCCCAGAACTACTACTGGCCGGGTGTCGGCGAACCCTCCTCGGCCGAGGAGTGCGTGATCAACCTCGAGTCGTACAACGCACTGGAGCCAGGCCTGCAGCTCGCCGTCGAGGCGGCATGCAAGTCGCTCTACAACGATGTCTGGACCGAGTACCTCACGAAGCACGCCCTGGCGCTCGAAAGCCTCGTGAACGACCACGGCGTCGTGCCGCGGATGCTTCCCGAAAGCGTGATCGTCGCAATGGGCAACGCCGCCGGGGAGGTCATGGCCGAACTGCGCGAGGATCAGGATGATCTCGTGCGGCGCATCGTCGAGAGTTTTCTCGCCTACAGGCAGAGCGTGGCAGGATACATGGTTCATGCCGACAACGCGCAGATGAACGCGCGCGCTCTCGACTACACCTACTGATGGCCCGGGCGGCCGGGCGCCGGAAGGCGGCCGGCCGCCCAACCCGGACGCCCAGGGAGCGTTGGCC
>JAJEHK010000075.1 GCA_022823765.1 Alphaproteobacteria bacterium
GGCTGGATGTTGTGCATCCACTGGTAATATGTCTTGGTCCAATTCTCGGGAAAGAAGCGGGTCCGTCCCTCCTCCACCGCCTTGATGGCCGGACCGGCAAGGGTGCGCGCATCCGCGTACCACTGTTCGGTCAGGTAGGGCTCGACGGGCACACCGCTGCGGTCACCATAGGGAACGGTGTGCACGTGCTCATCGATCCGTTCGACCAGACCGGCCGCCTCCATGTCGGCAACGATCTTCTTGCGGGCCTCGAAACGGTCGAGGCCGCGGTAGGCATCGGGCACGTTGTCATTGAGCCGGGCCCGCTGATCAAGGATGTTGATCATCTCGAGATCATGGCGGCGGCCAACCTCGAAATCGTTGAAATCGTGCGCCGGCGTGATCTTGACGGCACCGCTTCCCTGTTCGGGGTCGGCCCATGTATCGGCGACGATCGGAATTCTCCGGCCCACCAGCGGCAGGACGGCGTGGCGCCCCACCAGGGCTGCATGACGCTCATCGTCGGGATGAACGGCGATGCCGGTATCGCCCAGCATGGTCTCGGGACGGGTCGTGGCAATGGTGACGTGAATGCCGTCGGTTCCCTCGACGGGGTATCGGAAGTACCAGAGGTGACCGCGTGTTTCCCTTGCCTGGACCTCGAGGTCCGAAATCGCCGTTTCCAGACCGGGGTCCCAGTTGACGAGCCGCTTGTCGCGGTAGATGAGGCCCTCTTCATGGAGGGTCACAAAGACCTTGATGACAGCCTTCGACAGGCCCTCGTCCATGGTGAAGCGTTCACGCGACCAGTCGGCAGAGGCGCCCAGTCGGCGAAGTTGCCGGTTGATGAGACCGCCCGACTCATCCTTCCACTCCCAGACCCTCTCTATGAAGGCCTCGCGGCCGATGTCGCGCCGCGCGATCCCTTCATCACCGAGCTGGCGCTCGACGACCATCTGGGTCGCAATACCGGCGTGGTCCGTACCTGGCTGCCACAACACATCGCGGCCCCTCATGCGTTCATGGCGGATGAGGATGTCCTGCAGGGTGTTGTTGAGGGCATGGCCCATGTGCAGGCTTCCCGTCACATTGGGCGGCGGGATGACAATGGTGTAGGGCCGGGCATTGTCCCGTCTGCCGATGGCAAAGGAACCGCCGTCCTCCCAATCCTCGTAGAGACGGCCTTCCGCCGATGTCGCATCCCAGTTTTTCTGCGTCATGTCGCGTTCCACATCGCACCCGGACCGCCGGGTGACACCTGTCACCAAAAGGAAATGTTGTTGCCTGGGTGCGTTCCGGGGTCGAACTCCACAGGGAATTCGGCATCACTGCTCTCCGGCCCGACATTCATTCCCCGCATAACCGAAACGAAATACCCGAATCGCACCGCGCCGTCACCTCGGGCAGATGAGGCGGGTTCTACCTGCCTGTCAGCAATGCTGGCACGCATGACCGGACGTTCCATCGCAGCAGCAAGGATGTGCGAGGGTCGTCGTCATTGTAGCGGCTGGTCAGCCGCGACGGCCCATCAGGTCACGGACCTCACGTTTGACGGCACGCGCGACGATACGCGGCAGATGCTCTTCGAGCCAGTCCCGCACGATCGGCGTGATCTGTTCAGTGACCATCTCTTCGAGAACTTCGGCGCGTCCAGGTGGGATGGCCCGGGCATCACCCGATACCGTCGTGGTCTCCGCCGCTTCGGCCGCCGGTGCATCCGTGGTGTCGCCGGAAGCAGCCGAATCGGCCGGCAAACCGGCTTGCGGGGACTCTTCGACAGGATCGGCCCTGTCGGCTTCCATCATGCCCCGAACGGCCTCGAGAGCCTCGCTCATCGGCTTGTCCTGATTTGTCATGAGGTCTCCGTCGCCCGTTTCACTCGAACCAGTCGTCCGAATTGATCGTGTTGTCGCCATACCCCCACAGCGTGGATCGCGCCTTCTCATGGTAGGCACGCTCATTGTAAATCTCGACCGGCAATCCCAGGCTGCGCGCATTCAGCCGACCGGTCGCTGCCAGCAGTTCGTAGGCAGCCGTCACCTCCTGGCTGCGGGCGCGGGCGAGACTGACTTCACTGATGAAGAGCGCCTGCTCGGCATCAAGAACGGCAAGCACCGTGCGCAATCCGGCCTGCAGTTCATTGGTGGCACCCTCCAGCGCCGTCGCATTGGCCGCCACCTCTTCCTCGAAGGCCTCGATTTCGGCGCGGACCACCTTGAGGGACTGCCAGGCGCTCACGACGCTAGCCTCCACCTGTCTGCGGATGCTCTGGACCTGCTGCTTGAGGGCAGCTGCATTCTGACGCGCTTCCCGGGTCCGGGCCGAGACCAGGCCTCCCTGATAGATGGGAACGACAAAACTGGTCAGAATACGGAAATCATCCCGCCAGACATGTTCGAGACCGCCGCCGTCCTTCGCCCGCTTGAATTCCGCCCTCAAGTTCAGCGATGGCCCGAGTTCGGAGGCCATGACGTCTGCGCTCTTCCATGCCGCCCTCTCATCCTCGACGGCCTGCACCACAGCAGGGTGTTCCACCACCGCGCGTGCCGTGGCTTCTTCAAGGCTTGGCGGCAGACTTTCCGGCACAGCCGGCTGCCCGAGACTCTCGGGACTGACACCGACAACCTGCCGGAACCGGGCGGACGCCGTCATCACCTGACCCAGTGCCCGTTGCCTGTCCGCTCGCGCGCCAGCCAGTCTCGCCCGTGCCTGGGCCACGTCGGTCAGGGTAAAGAGGCCCAGGCGGAAACGATCCTCCGTCGCCTCGAGATGGCGCGCCAGTCTCTGCTCGTTGCTGATCGCGCGATCGAGAATGGCGTGCGCCAGCACAACCTCCGCATAACTCCGCGCGACTTCCAGCAGCACACGTTGCTCGACATCGGCCAGACCGGCCCGTGCACTTCCAACCACGTGCGCCACCTGGTCGATGCCGGCGGTGATGGCTCCACGATAGAGCACCTGGTCGACACCGATGGACCAGGAGGCCGGTTTGGTGCTCCCGAAGGCCTCGCGTTCCCGCAGTCCGAAGTCCCCCTGGAGAGAGAGCAACGGACGCGTTCCGGCATGAGCCTGGGACACCTGCTCATCGGCGGCTCTCAGGCGTGCCCGGGCCGCCTCGAGTGCCGGGCTGCTCTCGTAGGCGATGGCCATCGCCTCGACGAGAGTCTGGGAGGATGCCGGCCAGGACAATGCCAGCACGGCGGCGATGACGAGCGCTCTACAACCGGAATTCAGGTTCACGTCTGAAACAGTCCAGTGGTGGAAGAAAGGCATCAAAAAGGGATCGCCGGCTCAGGTTGCCGGTGCCATCACGGCGGATCACGACGGCGCGTCCGACGGCCGCTTCGCTGCATACGGTGACGAGTCGGCCACCCGGAGAAAGCTGTTCGGTGATGGCCCGGGGCACTTCGTCGCACCGTCCTTCGATGACGATGACGTCATAGGGAGCCTGTTTCGGCCAGCCCCGCCGCATGTCGCCACAAACGACGACGCCATTGTAGACCTCGAGGTGGGCGAGTGTGGCCTCGGCCCTGGCGATCATGTCCGCATCACCGTCAAGCCCCACCACGGCTGCGGCCAGGCGCGCCGTCACGGCAACGCTGTATCCGGTGGTGCAACCGATGACGAGGACGGCGTCGTCGGGACCGATATCACCGGCCTGCAGGAGACGGGCCAGCACCATCGGCTCGGTCAGGTAGCGACTGCCGTCGAGGCGGATATCCTCGTCGACATAGGCAACACTGCGCAGGTGTTCCGGCACGAACAGTTCCCGCGGCACCTCGCGCAACGCCTCGATGAGGTCTTCGTTGTCCACCTTTACCGAGCGGATCTGGTTTTCCACCATGGTCTGGCGAACTTCTGCAAATTCGATCATCGCGCGCCTTCACTATCCAAAGGCCTCGCCCCACTCGGGCAAGACGGCACTTCGCAAGCGATCAGGGCGGCAGTATAGTAGATGGACCGCACTGTGTGGAAGGGCGCTCCGCAAGGCGGCAGGGGCTAGGTGGCAGAGTGGTGATGCACCGGACTGCAAATCCGTTTACACCGGTTCGATTCCGGTCCTAGCCTCCATCTCACCATTACGCACCTTTCGGTGCTGAAAACAAACGCTTTTTCTCCCGCAAGAAAAACGCCGGGGAACAGCTTTTGTAGCTGTTTACTTCCCCGGCTGCAACTGCAATCGGGAGACCGGCATGCCCCAGATCACCCTAACCCCGTCCCGCATCGCGGCATTGCAGCCACGCGCAAGCGCCTACGACATCCGCGACGGCAAGCTCCCCGGCTTCGGCGTCCGCATCATGGCAGGCGGAGCCAAGCGGTATTTCATCCACAGCCAGCACCGGGGCAAACGCGTCTGGCAGATTGTCGGTGACGCCGACGCGCTCGATGTCGATGAA
>JAJEHK010000294.1 GCA_022823765.1 Alphaproteobacteria bacterium
CACTCGCCGACACCCTTTTGATTGTCTTCAGTTCAAGAGCCAGGGTCGATGCCATCTCGGCTGGGGAGGCACCGGTTGCAACGAGATCATCGAGATCGTCCGCAAGATCGAAGAGGGCATAACGTGCCTCAGCGAGAGCAAGTTCGTCGCGAATGATGTCGTGTGCCTCCTCCAGGGGTGTCGCGACCTCGGTTTCAACCTCGTCGATGCTGTAGACCAGCCAGCCGCCCAGAGGTGACTCAACGGGGCCGGCAACATCGCCCTCAATGGCGTCGAACACAGGATCGGCAAGTTCCTCGAGGAGTTCGTTGCGTCGCAGCCAACGTGCCTCGACGTCTCCGGTCACGATCTCGTCAAAGGGCATGACCAGTGCTTCCTCAGCCTCCTCGCGTGTCGCGAAGCGGGCCTGCCGGATCAGGCGGCGCTCCGGCACGATCCACCGGTCAGGCGCCGAGTCGTAGGCCGCCGCAATCTCTTCGCGCGCTATCTCGATCGCCCCGGCAATGTCCTCGGCGTGGATCAGAAGATAGGACGCCGAGCGATACTCCGGCGCATCATAGTTTCCTCTCCGGTCGGCAAACCACGTCGCCAGTTCGCCGTCCTGAGGCTCGGGTCGGGCAACCAGCGCTTCGTTGGGAATGACCGCCAGTTCCGCAGTTCTCTCTTCGTGGCGGTACTGTGTGATTCTGCGTACCAGTTCATCCGGCAGTGAAGGCAGGGCACCCAGACTTGCGATCAGCTGGCTGCGGGAAATGCCGCGACCGAGACCGGCAAGATAGGTTTCCTCGGTGAGTCCGTTCATCGACAGAATGCCGGCAAAGACATTGGCGTCAAAGTTGCCGGCCAGGTCGTGAAACATCTCGTTGTTGACGATGGCAGCCTTGAGGGTGGCGTCGCTTGTCCTGATGCCGAACGTGTTTGCCGCCTGATCGAGCATTGTGTCCTGCACGAGCTGTTCGAGAGCCAGTCTTGCCTGCCGGCGTGCCGGGTCGGTGCCAGGGTCGATCCTGATTCCGCTGGATTGAAGGGATCGGACTCGACTGCGGTACGCCAACTGCAGGTCTCGAACGTCGATGGCGGTGTCGCCCACCTCGGCAACCGTGGTCTCTCCACGGCTGACGAATATGTCGCCGACACCCCAGCCGACGAAACTGAGAGCGACGACGCACAGTATCACTTTGGCGGGCCACGACGAGGCGCCTTCACGAAGCTTTGTCAGCATGGAGAGATCACGGCTTGCAACGATTCATTCTAGGTTTACCGGCGCGCCTGGACAACCGTGATGTCTGGCATACAGGTTCCTACTGCGTGGCCAACTTGTTCCGGGAGCGGCATCGCTCTATTGAAGGGACACATCACGGTTTCAAGGGCTCCATGCGCTCACTGATTGCAGGCAACTGGAAGATGCACGGCACCCTGGCCTGGGCAGGCGATCAGGTCCGAAGACTCACTGAAAAGACGAGAGACGGCCTTCCCTGCGATGTCCTGGTATGCCCGCCGGCGACGCTGCTCAGCACGGTGGCAGGACCGCTGCGTGATGCAGGAATACTCCTGGGCGCCCAGGACTGCCATCACGAGACTCGTGGCGCGTTCACCGGCGACATCGCTGCCACCATGCTGGCGGACCTCGGGTGCAGCCATGTTCTGGTGGGTCATTCGGAGCGTCGGTCGTTTCACCGGGAGAGCAGTCATGACGTCAGGAAAAAGGCCATGGCCGCCCACCGGGCCGGGCTCGTTGCCATCATCTGCATTGGCGAGGACCGGAATGAACGGCGAGCGGGAAAGGCCTTCGATACAACAGCGGAACAGTTGGCCCGTTCGCTCCCGGCAGGCGCCACGGCGGCCAATACCGTCATCGCGTGGGAGCCTGTGTGGGCCATCGGTACCGGTGATTCTGCGAATGTGCCAGACGTGCTCGCCATGCACCGGTTTCTCAAGCAGCAGCTGATGACCCTGTTGGGGGATGGTGTGCGGCTTCTCTATGGCGGCTCCGTCAATCCGTCGAATTCTCGCGAGCTTCTCGACATCGAACAGGTGGATGGCCTTCTCATCGGCGGAGCCAGTCTCGACCCCGAACGGTTCTGGCAAATCGCCACCGACGGCGCGCCAGACTGAAGCGTTTGGCACTGCCGGCTGCGCTGTGCTACATCGGCGGCGCGGTGAACATGTGAGAGGCCTGCCGTGCAGACCATCCTTCTCATTCTGCATGTACTCTTCGCCCTTGCCATTGTCGGACTCGTCCTGTTGCAGAGGGGTGAGGGAGGCGGCCTCGGCATGGGAGGCGGTGGCAACATGCAGGGACTGATGTCCGCACGCGGTACGGCGAGCATGATGACGCGTGCCACGGCGATTGCGGCTGCGCTCTTTTTCGTCTCCAGCCTGGCACTCAGCATCCTGGTGTCAGATCGTGGCGAGAGCGTCTCGATTGTCGACGACATCGAGACACAGGAGCCGGTCGAGACCATCCCCGTCGTACCGACCTCGGAATGACGTCCGAAGGCACGGCGGACCGTTTTTCCACAGCAGGCGTGATCCCCGCCACTTTGTCCGGCAGGGCCGTGTGCTACGTTGAGCGTCCATGACACGATACATTTTCGTGACCGGTGGCGTGGTGTCCTCCCTCGGCAAGGGGTTGACGACAGCCGCGCTGGGCGCCCTTCTGCAGTCCCGTGGCTACTCGGTCCGGCTGCGCAAGTTCGATCCCTATCTCAACGTCGATCCGGGGACCATGAATCCGTATCAGCACGGAGAGGTGTTTGTTACCGACGACGGCGCCGAAACCGACCTCGACCTTGGGCACTATGAACGTTTCACAGGGGTGCCGGCGCGTCGTTCAGACACGGTGACAAGCGGACGGGTCTA
>JAJEHK010000192.1 GCA_022823765.1 Alphaproteobacteria bacterium
TCGGACCAGCCGGAGAGCCCCGTTTTGAACTCACCATGGAGGGATCACTCCTCGCGTTTGCCCATTCCCGTGACCAATCCGGCGCCACATATGATGAGGTCCACCTTCCCTCGGCCGGTCACGACACCGGCACCGTGCCGGAACGGGGCTACTTCACGACGCTCTATCCCAATGTCAACATTCCGCTCCTCGACACCTTCGCCAAGGTCAACATTGCGCTTCCGCGGGGCCCGGGCGTCACGGAATTGCGGCACCTGCGGTTCTATGCTCCCGAAGCACTCGAGGATCCCGCCTTCCAGGATCAGGAACGGCAGGTGCAGCATCTGTTCGATGTCGTCCACGGGGAAGACAGGATCATGATCGAGGCCGTGCAGGCCGCCCGCCGCAGTCCGGTATGCCGCCAGCATTACTACGCGCCGTTCTGGGACAGGCTCCACCATCGTTTCAACCAGCTCGTCATGGCGGACATGGAGCGTGCTTGAGCAGCGCCGGCCTTTGAAGCGGGGTCTTCAGGAAAGCCGGCGAAGACGGCTTCCATCGGGGTCGGCCACCAGCAGGTGTGGGCTGGCGGACCCGATCCGCACCTCATGGCAGGCCGGGAGAGGCGTGACGGAGCCGCCGACGAGATCGATCGAAAGAACCGGGTGACCGGACCAGGACACGGCGAGGCCTAGAGACTGCTCCTGCGGCACCGCCAGCACCAGAGGGTTGCCGGCTTCCTTCATCTCCAGGCATCGCCCGCCCGCCAGATCCGTAGCGGCGCCAGGCGAGATTTCGTCGTCGACGATGTCGAGAGCCGCATGCATGTAGCGCACCACGTGGTAGCCGGGACGCGGGTTGCAGAGACGGTCGAGAACGCCCGATCGGGGAAAGTAGCCGCGGTCGATGTCGACCAGGGTGTCGGCGAACACGGTGACATCGGCAAAGGACACTGCGGCCGCCATCGCCTCGGCAATCCGCTTGACGGTTAGGGCGTCGTCCATGACCGGGCTGGCCGGACTGGTTCCGGCCATGCGCATGTGGACATGGGCCTTGAGGCCAAGGCCGGTCGCCACGGCGCTGGCCGCTGCCACCGTTTCCCAGACCGGCATGTCGAGGGTGAGGCGGAAGACCACGCCGGCGAGCACGCCATCGAGTTCGGACAGCCTTGCGATCGTGGCGATTTCTTCCGTGTCACGGACGAGGAACCCCTGGTTGATCGAGTGGTAGTACTTGCCCGCCTCGGCGCGTTGTTCGTCGATCGAGCGCAGGCGTGACAGGACGAGGGGGACACCGGCCCGGGTGGCGGCAGAGGCGATGGGACCTATGTCACGATCGATGACTTCGGGATTGATGGCAACGTCCCAGGTCCGGAAGAGGTCACGATGGGCCATGAGGCGCCCCATCAGGTCGCCGGTGGGGGCGCCGAACGACATGAGCGTGAAGAGGTGTCCGTGTTCTGCCAGCACGTTCATTCGCGCAACGTTCGCCTCGTTCACGAGATCGCGCACAGGTACCCTCAACGGCCGCACCGCCATGTCCCAGAGGGCGAGCAGCGGGTAGTCATTGCGCACCGTCTTGCGGTCAAACTCGTCAAGACCACCGGTGGGAGGAATCTCGACGATTTCCATCCAGTTGTGGCGCATGTCGAACCCGAATGCGGCACGCCTGTTCTGGCGCGGATGGATGGCGGCGAGACGATACTCCGGTCGTGTTTCCGCCGGCGGACCGGCGTCGAGGGTGTTTCCCCACGTGCGCACGATCTCGACCATGTGCCCGTCCTCGTGGACATGACAGATCGCATAGCCGAGCTTGGGCCGGTCGTTGCGTCCGAACTCAGTTTCAGCGCCCGGCGAGGCCCTCAGCATCTCGGCGTAGTCGAAGCGCACGAAGGCGGTCGATGGCAGGATGTAGCAGTCGGTGGTGTCGAGCCGGAGGTACCAGAAGTTGTGAACATGCCCGGCAATCAGGGCTTCGACCCGGTGCTGTTGGGCGAGATCGAGGAGCCATGAGCGACCGGGTTCGCCGATGTTGTCATAGGTCTCTTCCTCGTCCGCGTGCATGAGACAGGGCGGATAGTGGCTGAAAAGGAAGATGCGCCGGCCATGGTGATTGCGGAGATCGGCCTCCAGCCAGGCGCGCTGGCGTTCCTCGGCCTCCAGGTGCGAGTTGATGACCTGGGCGTTGATGATGACGAAATGACACTCCTGGTGATCAAACGACGTGAACTGGTCACCGAAATGGTGTTGCCACAGGGCGAGATGATCCTCGTTGATCCGGGCGGCAGGAGCCCAGTCGTTGGGCTTGTCACCGACATCGTGGTTGCCGGGCGTGAGCCAGGCAGGATGGCGCAGCGTATCGAACACCTCGAAAAAGCGCCGGGCCGCGTCGGCGTAGAGGCCCGGAATCGCCGGAACAGGGTGGACGATGTCGCCGACGTGGACGACGAAGGCAAGGTCGCGCGCATTGAGTTCCCGGATGACATGGCGCATGCGCCGGTTGGCAAGGCGTCCTGATTCGAACGGCGAATTCGTCTCATCCTCACCCTGGTTGACGTGGGTGTCGGTGATAACGCCGAAACTGAAAAGATGCCTGCCAGGGACAGTGGATCGATTCCGGGAACCGGTCACGACAGCGCTCCAGTGACATTGGTAGAGTGGCGCGCCAAT
>JAJEHK010000067.1 GCA_022823765.1 Alphaproteobacteria bacterium
CGGCGTGTCGATCAGGCGTTCACCTTGGGCGACGACGGTCGACGGTCCACAGACCAGTCCGGGATCGACGCCATCCATGATTCGCGGATTGCCCGCCTTGCCGATCCCGGCGATGCGGCCTTCGCGCACGCCGATGTCGGCCTTCACGATTCCGATCACGGGGTCGAGCACGAGAGCGTTGTGAATGACGAGATCGAGGGCTCCGCCGTCGTGGCGGGCGCCGGAGTCCATTCCCATGCCGTCGCGATAGCTCTTGCCGGCCCCCGTGGTCAGTTCGTCACCCGCCACGAGACGATCATCGGTGACTGCGGCCAGGAGACTCGTGTCGCCAAGCCTGACACGATCACCCGTGGTCGGCCCGTAGGTTCCGGCATAGCGCGCCCTCGACATGGTGGTCATGTCACGCCCCCCTGAAGCCGCGATTGCGGGCTCGTCGCAGGGCCCCTTCGCGGATATCCACGTCGTCCAGGGATCCTTCGACAAGGCGATTGAACCCGCTCACCCGGCCATCACCGCCATACGCCACCAGGGTGACGGCGCGGCTCTCGCCGGGCTCGAAGCGCACGGCCGCTCCGGCCGCGATGTCGAGACGCATGCCGAATGCCGCCTCGCGATCGAAATCGAGGTCGGGATTGGCTTCGAAGAAGTGATGGTGACTCCCCACCTGGACCGGCCGATCGCCCGTGTTGAGCACCGCAAGTCCGACCCGCCTACGGCCGGCATTGAGCGTGATCTGCGAATCCGGAGTCATTACCTCACCCGGTTGGGCGCCATCAATGTGCGGGCGAATGGGCTGGTGCACCGTGATGAGCTTGGCGCCATCCGGAAAGAGGCCCTCGACCTGAACGATCGGCAAGAGCGCCGCCACGCCTGGCATCACGTCGTCGCTGGAGAGCAGCGTCGCGCCCCAGCCCGCAAGATCGGCGACGCTGCGCCCTTCCCGCGCCCCCTCGAGCAGGGTGTCGGCGATATAGGCATGGGCTTCCGGGTGATTGAGCCTGAGGCCACGCGCCTTGCGCCGCCTCGCCATCTCGGCCACCACGAAGATGGTCATGCGTTCGAGTTCTGTCGGGGTCAGCATCATGGCGGCGGCCTCCCTGGAAGAGTCCTCACCATAACGCACCTGGCTGGCGCCGCCGCATTCAATCCGTTGCGGCCTTGGTGCCGGAACACGAGTCGGATATCGTTCGGAGTGTGGTGCCGCCGCTCAGGATTGAACTGAGGACCTCACCCTTACCAAGGGTGCGCTCTACCACTGAGCTACGGCGGCATGGCGCCTGACAGGCGGCCGGAACCTGCCACAGTGGACTGGCGGAAACAAGTTCGGGAGCATGATCGTGGGCAGGGGAGCCGGAACGTCCGATGCCAAGGCAAGACGCCTTGCCGAGGCCCTGCGCGCCAACCTGAAACGGCGCAAGGAACAGTCCCGGGCGCGCTGCCGGCCGGACCAGCGGGACACCGGCGAGGAGAACACCCGGGAACGCGACACGCCACAAGGCCACGATTC
Organism: Alphaproteobacteria bacterium; assembly: GCA_022823765.1. Classification (GTDB taxonomy): domain Bacteria; phylum Pseudomonadota; class Alphaproteobacteria; order SP197; family SP197; genus SP197. The sequence continues at coordinate 1,508 of JAJEHK010000067.1, forward strand.
AACCACAGGGTCACGGTTGACTCGTCGCGACCCAGAAGGTCTATGAGGGCGGCGCCAGGAATTCCGGGAGCAGGGACGTGGACAGGATACGCCTTGAGGGTGGCAGGCCACTCGAGGGCACGATTGCCATCGCGGGCGCCAAGAATACGGCGCTCAAACTCATGGTCGCCTCCCTGCTGAGCGATCAACCGCTCGTTCTCTCGAACCAGCCAGACGTCGTCGATGTCAGCGTTCTCGCTCACCTGCTCGCCGAGCTCGGCGTCCGTGTGGAGGGGAACGGTGATGGCTGCATGGCACTGGATGCCTCGTCGCTGACCTCGATGAAGGCACCCTATGACCTGGTTCGCAAGATGCGGGCCTCGATCCTGGTTTTCGGCCCGCTTCTTGCCCGCTGCGGTCACGCCGAGGTATCGCTCCCCGGCGGTTGCGCCATCGGCACGCGGCCGGTGGACCTCCACATCGCCGGACTCGAGGCGCTCGGTGCGGCAATCGAACTGAAGGAAGGGTATCTCGTGGGCGAGGCGCCAGGCGGCCTTGAAGGCGCTGAATTCACCTTTCCGCAGGTCTCTGTGGGCGCCACCGAGCACGTCATGATGACGGCCACACTGGCCCGGGGCACCACCCTCATCGGCAACGCTGCCATGGAACCGGAAATCCGCGACCTTGCCGACTGCCTCAACGCCATGGGCGCCGACATTGCCGGCGCCGGAACCAGCGAAATCCGCATCAACGGAGTCGCTCGACTGGGAGGCGCCACCCATCGCATGCTCCCCGACCGCATCGAGGCCGGCACCTACGCCATGGTGGCTGCCGCCACCGGTGGGCGCCTCCGACTCGCCGGCGCCACGGAGGACCACTTCGGCGATGTCGCCGCCGCATTGCGCCAGGCAGGCGTCGCAATCGAGAGCCGGGACGGCGGTATCGATATCCGGCGTGCCGACGGCATCCTCAGGGGAGTCGATGTCACGACCCGCCCCTTCCCCGGCTTTGCCACCGACCTTCAGGCACAGTTCATGGCGCTCATGACCACCGCTTGCGGTGTTTCGCGGATTCACGAGAGCATCTTCGAGAACCGCTTCATGCATGTGCCCGAGCTGATGCGCATGGGTGCGGATATCGAGGTGCGCGGCGGAACAGCCATCGTCCGGGGGGTCGACAGGCTGAAGGGCGCTCCGGTCATGGCCACGGATCTCCGCGCTTCCGTTTGCCTGATCCTTGCCGGGCTGGCTGCCGAAGGCGAAACCATGGTCAACCGGGTCTATCACCTCGATCGCGGCTACGAACGCCTGGTGGAGAAACTCTCCGGATGCGGCGCCGTGATCGAGAGGATTCCGGGCTGACATGAGGCCGCTGCGCCTCAAGGCTGTCGACGACGACGATCTGGAGGTCTTCGCCACCGTGCTGCAGAGCGCGCGCATGCCTCTTTCCGAGGTCACCTGGGTGGAGAAGGATCACCGATTCGCCGCCCTGTTCCGGCGTTTCTGCTATGAACTCCCCGGCGGCGAGGGCATGCAGGTCGACTGCGCACTCGTTCTCGACCGCGTCGCCAGGGTTGACGCCTGGGACCTCGACGGCCTGGGAGGTGACGGCGATGCGGAACTGATGACCATCGTCAGCGAAGGACACCGGGAGGCGGCCGGTTCCGTATCCCTCGTCTTCCGCAACGGCGGGCTCATTCGCCTCGAGACCGACGCCATCGAGGGCCGCCTGGCCGATATCGGCCAGCCGGCCGCCGCCACGGACACGCCGCGTTACGTCGCGGCAACGGGAGACGATCACCATGACGCCTGACGAGGCAGTTGCCAGGGCCGCAGGATTGCCGTGCTGGAACGGACCGGTCACACCCCGCCCTATCGAGGGGGGCATCACCAACCTCAACTTCCGCGTCGACGACGGCACAGACAGCTTCCTGGTGCGGGTGGGCGGCAACATTCCTGTCCACGGCATCCGCCGGACCTATGAGACCGCCTGCAGCCGCGCGGCGCACGCGACGGGGATCGCCCCGGAGGTCCACTTTACAGCCAAGGGGGTCCTGGTGGTGCGCTGGATCGAAGGCCACACCTTCGGTGATTCCGATGTGCGTGATCCCCGCAATCTCGAGCGCATTGCCGATCTGCTGGCCCGACTCCACCGCGACGGGGCGCGTCATCTGCGCGGCCGGGCCCCGTTTTTCTGGGTTTTCCATGTCATTCGCGACTACGGGCACCGTCTCCACGACGACCGCCATCGCCTGCTGGCGGAGGTGCCGCATCTCCTCGGGGCAGCGCAGGACCTGGAAGCGGCCGTCGGTCCGATCAGTCCGGTGCTCTGCCACAACGACCTCCTGGCCGCGAACTTCCTCGATGACGGTGAGAGGCTGTGGCTCGTTGACTGGGAGTACGCCGGCTACAACACGGCCCTCTTCGACATCGCCAATCTTGCTTCCAACAGTCACCTCGATACCGTCGGACGGGAGAGAGTCGCGGAACTGGTTCTGGACCAGCCCGTCACCGATGAAGTGAGGCGGCGCCTCGGGGCACTGGCCTGCGCATCGCTGTTGCGCGAGGCGATGTGGAGCATGGTCCAGGAGACCCACTCCTCACTGGACGTCGACTATGTCGCCTATACGGCGGACTATCTCGACCGCTTCAACGGCTCCCTCGCCGCGTGGCGTCGCAACGGCTGACGTCAGGCGGTCTCCGGCACGTACCAGCCTTCGCCCCGCGCCGTTGTCACATACTCCGGCCAGGCGAAGCCGACTGGCGGCTGGAAGTCGTGCGGCAACAGCGGCGCCACCCAGGACGATCCACCTATGCCGCCACCGGTTCTCTCCTCGAATTCGGCGCGCGCCTCCTCGAGGCACCGCGGGTCGGTGAGGAGGTCGACGATGGTCGCGCCGATCACCTTCGCTGCGCACATGATGGTCGGATCGATGGTCGGCGCATGGCCGCCCAGGGCATTCCATGACCAGTCCGGATAGGTATAGCCCTCGGGAGCCTTGAGGGTGCAGCGGCCAACGATGAGGCGCACCGTGGGCGTGTGCCATGTCCAGTCGACATAGTCATCCGAGGTGTAGTTGAGCTGCCACGGTGGCAGGATTGCGCGCAACTGCGCCTCACCCTTCTCGGGAGGACAGAGATCGGTCATCTCGTCGAGGACCGGCTCCTCCATGGGTTCGATCCCGAGGTTCTTCTGCAGCTCCCGGCAGAAGGACCTGGCCTCCTCATCCCACTGCGGTCCGCCAACCAGTTCGAGATTCGCATAGGCAAGACGGGCCATGGCGTGATTGGGCAGTCCGACCCGCGTCTTCGTCACCCAACGGGATTCCAGGCGGCAGTGGGTCAAGGCGGCCACATGTTCGGCATTCCGGTCGAGCACGTCGGCAATGCGTTGCTGCATCTCCAGTGTCGGCGATCTCCAGGAGTACTGGATCTGGCTGAATCTCGGTGCCAGGTTGTCACTCGTCGCATTGCCGGTCGCCAGCAACGCTTCGTTCAATGTCCACGTGCCGGTGTGCGGCAGCATCGACTCCTTCGTGTACTTGGTCGTCGTGTACATCAGGCACAGCGCATCGTTGGCTCCAGGCGCCCGGGCGATGGTATGGGCCGTCGACGGACCGGGTGCGCCGACGCTCTTCCACGTCTCCGGAGAATCGCAGATGAAGCTGTAGATGCGGCTCCAGTAGCTGCCGCAGTGGGTGTCGAGAATGCAGGTGTTGGTGCGCAGGGTTCCGTAGGAGGGATGGAACGAGACCGCCGCATCCATGTCGTCGTAGTACCCCTTCGCCGCATGGACGGGCTTGGACCCGCACACTTTCTCGGCCGGCTCACCCATGAATTTGAGCCGTCCTCCGGTTCCGTGCCGCTCCATGGCTGCCTTGGCCGCCAGAATGCCGCCCAGGGCGGACACGCCGAGGGCGGAATGGGGATCGGTATGCCCGGCAGCGGCATGATGGGCGCCGTCGCGCAGCTTGCGCCAGGGAACGCGATCCTGGTTGTTGCCGGGAACAGCGTCATACTCCGCATAGGAACCGATCGTCGGTCCGTCACCGTTGGACCAGGTGGCGCAGAAGGCCGTCGGCATGCCCCCGGATCCCTCCTCGACCTCGAATCCCTCGCGGCGCAGGCGGTCGACGTACCAGGCCGCCGACCTGTATTCCCGCCAGGCCGGTTCATGCAGGTCCCAGATCGTCGCATGCCAGTCCGAGAGCTGTTGACGATGCGCCTCGACCCAGTCGAGTGCCGAGCGTTTGACCTGAGCTGTATCCATGAATTTCTCCCTGATTCGGCCGGCCGGGCGTGTTGGCGGCAAGGGAACCGCGGTCATGTCGCCTTGCCCGGACTATGGCACGCTTCTTCACCCCGGGCGAACAAGCCAGTCGGCGAATCTCCTCGTGAGGAGCAGAGGCCTGCGCGCCCCTGAGTGAAGACCCGGACGCACGTTCTGACACTCCGCCTCTGCGGGCCGGAGACGTCGTTCCGGCCCTCGCCCTTCGGGATGCCGCTTGATCTCGTGACACGCATATGGGTTGCCGCCAAACTGCCAACCGATCGTGAGACACTTCAGGGATCGGATGAACACGCTGACAACGGGCGTGACCGCATGGTCGATCTGAGCGCCATCAGTGGCATCCTGTTCGACAAGGACGGAACGCTGATCGAAATGGATCCGATGTGGCTGCCGGCCTGGGAAAACGCCGCGCACCAGGTGGCGACACGTGCCGGAGAATCCGTCCTTGCCGACGCCATGTTGCGGAAGACTGGCTATCATCGCGCCACGGGAACATTCGATCCGAACGCCACACTCCTCACAGGCACGCTGCCTGACATCATCGATGCCTGGAAAACGGTTCTCGCCGACAAGGCGCCGGGCGATCTTGAACCCGTCCTCCTGAAAGTGTTTGCCGACGGCTCGACGCGCGACCCTGTGCCCGTCACCGATGTGAAGGCGCTGCTGGGGTCCCTTCGCAGGCGGGGCTACATTCTGGGCGCAGCCACAAACGACAGCACACCCAAGATGCAGCGAATGGTCGATCACCTCGGCCTCGCCGACGATCTCGCATTCCACTGCGGCGCCGATGCCGGTCATGGAGGAAAGCCCGGCCCCGGCATGGCATGGGCGTTTTGCGGGAGAACCGGGATTCCTCCCGAGCATGTCCTCATGGTGGGCGATTCGATCGTCGATGCACTGACGGCCAGGACGGCTGGTCTTGGGGCGGCCGTCGGTGTGCGAACCGGAAGCACATTGACGCGGGATGAGGAGCAGACCTTCGACATCGTCATCGACAGCATCGAAGATCTGCCGGCGCTATTGGACAGCGACGTCGTCGAGGCGTGATCAGCAGGGCATTCCCAAGTCCAGGCAGCCGGGGTGCGGAACCGGTGCACGGTCGCGAGACGCACCTGCTTGCGCTCTCTCCCGGCCAGCCGCACTGGCACCAAACTGGTGCGGCCCGGCCGCCGCCGTCTGTTTCGTCCGGGGGACCCCTGCCACCCCCTCAGGGCGACCGGAAAGCACATGCCGAAACGTGATGAAGTCCCGACATGTCATGGCGAGCTCCTTGACTGGTACGCTACCGAGTACGTTCGCCGGGCAAGCGCGGACACGCTGGACCCGATCCTGGCGTTGCGCGGGCTGGGCAAGGGACTTTGGGCCGACGAAGCCGCCAATGACTACGTGCGGCGCCAACGGTCGGGCTGGCAATGAGCAGAATATTCTGGGACACGAACCTGTTCGTGTACCTGTTCGAAGACAGGAGTGATCGCGCAGGGCAGGTCGTGTCACTGCGCCAGAGGATGATCGAGCGCAATGACGAACTGCTGACGTCCGCGCTCACCCTCGGGGAGGTCCTCGTCAAGCCTATGGAGGCGGGCGATCAGACACTGGCAAGGCACTATGGACAGGCCATCGAGTCCACCGCCACCATCCTTCCCTTCGACCGAGCTGCCGCGCATGCGTTCGCCATGGTGCGCCAGGATCGCTCGATCCACCCGGCAGACGCGGTCCAGCTCGCCTGCGCTTCCGTGGCGGGTGTTGATCTGTTCATCACCAACGACCGCCGACTTGTCCGCCAGGTTGTGCCCGGAATCCACTTCATCCAGACCCTCTCGGCAGCTGCGATCTGCAGGTTCGAAGGTCGTGTCGAGATTCGACGCCCTCGGCTTTCCGCATTGGCCGCATCGCAAGGGTGGCTGTACGTTCCTGACCCGGTGCCTTTCATGGTCCGCTCCGGAACCGCCTGCATCATCGCAGGGGAAGCCACTTGATGGCATGGCTGGCGTGCGGGATAGTCCTTCCCTGAACAATGGTGGATCCGCCGATTGACATGCCTGGAGTGCTGAACGAACCAGATCGTCCGCATCCCATGCGTGGCAATTGAGATCCATGGGGCGGCAGGCGGTCGTGCTGAACATCGAGGGTCTGACACGGCGGTTCGGAGGCCTGACGGCGGTCGACAACCTCACCTTTACCGTGGAGGAGGGCGCGATCCACGGCCTCATCGGACCCAACGGCGCCGGCAAGACCACGACCTTCAACGTGATCTCCGGATTCTACAGGCCGACGAGGGGACGCGTGATCTACTCGGGCCGTGACATCTCGGGCATGGCAACCCACGCCATCGCCGCGCTGGGTCTCGTTCGCACGTTCCAGGCGACGACCCTGTTCCACGAACTCACCGTCGCCGACAACGTGCTTGCCGGTTGCCACCTCGGCGCAAGGATCGGGCTCGCGAGCGTCCTCCTCGGCCGGCAACGGGAACGCCAGGAGCAGGCCCTGGCGCGGGTGGAGGAGATTCTCGAGTTCATGGGATTGGACGGAGTTGCCGGCGAGTCGTGCGCGAACCTCCCCCATGGGCTCCAGCGCACCCTGGGGGTCGCCGTTGCCCTTGCCGCAGAA
>JAJEHK010000267.1 GCA_022823765.1 Alphaproteobacteria bacterium
CTCCAGGCGAGCGACTCCCTGGGCGATATGGGGACTAGCCAGAGGACACTCGGAAACGACAAACCCTGTGCCCGAGGGATCGTGCCTGGCGGCGTTGCGCATGACGTTCCTTCCCACCTTCATGCCGGTTTCGAACGTGCCGGTCCGCACCCCCCAGGTTCCGCCGTGACCCGAACATCTCTCGATGACGTTGACGGCCGTATCAGGGATCAGACGCAACATCTCTGCCGCCTTCGCTCCCATGTTCTGGGCCCGTGCGTGACAGGCAACATGGAGGGTCACCGGTCCATCAATCGGTTCGAGGCCGTCGGCGAGGCCCTCGGACCGGGCAATCCGGACAATGTATTCGCTGGCATCCTGAACCAAGGAAGCCAGGCGGGTGACGGTCGCGTCGTCCGGCGCGATCAACGGCCATTCGAACTTCATCATCAGCGAACACGAAGGCACAAGGGAAACGATGTCCCACCCGTCGTCGTGCCAGCCCAGCAATTCCCCGGACACTCGCCGGGCACGTCTTGCCACGTCCGCCAGATCACCGAGTTCCAGTTTCGGCATGCCGCAACAGCCCGGATGGACCACCGCGGTCTCGATGCCGTTGTGGGCCAGGATGCGCCGGAATGCGTCACCGATCCCTGCATCGTTCCAGTTCGAAAAGCAGGTGGCGTAGATGAGCGCCTTGCGGGGATAGGCCGGGGCCTCGCGGTTGACTTCAAGCGGCTCCCGGGCGGCAACGGAAACCAGGCTCCGCGCATTGAACCGGGGGAGTTCGGCCTCATCATGAATCCCGCAAGCCGACTGCATCAGAGGACGGGTGAGGCGGTTCTTCCTGGCAAGCGCCCAGTTGGCGACGGGCGAGAATGTGGTTCCCAACTTGCCGTTTGTGTCGGTATCCGCGATCCGTCGATCCATGAAGCTGCGCTCGCCACGGCGAAACTCGGCTGCCCTGACGCGGAGCATGAGATGGGGAAAGTCGAGATCGAAATCGTGGGGCGGCACGTAGGGACATTTCGTCATGAAGCACATGTCGCAGAACGTGCAGGCATCCGTGACAGTCGGGAAATCGGCGCTCGCCACGGAATCGAGTTCACCGGTGGGCGAGTCGTCGATGAGATCGAAAAGGCGCGGAAAGGCATCGCACAGGTTGAAACACCTCCGGCATCCGTGACAGATGTCGAAGACACGCCGCAACTCGGCGTCGATGCTCCCGGCATCGACGAAGTCGGGATTGCGCCAGTCCACGACGTGACGCGTGGGCGCGTCGAGACTGCCTTCTCGCATGGTCACATTCCGGACGGGGAAGGCCTGCCTGCGGCGGGGACACCGCCGCAGGCAAGTTCCCGTCCCGATTCCGGATCAGTCGTCGAGCGTATCGAGCGCCTTCTGGAAACGTCCGGCGTGACTCTTCTCGGCCTTGGCGAGGGTCTCGAACCAGTCTGCGATCTCGTCGAATCCCTCGTCGCGGGCAGTCCTGGCCATTCCGGGATACATGTCCGTGTACTCGTGGGTCTCTCCGGCAATCGCCGCCTTGAGATTGCGGTCGGTGGACCCGATCGGCTCGCCGGTTGCAGGATCACCGGTCTCCTCGAGAAACTCGAGGTGGCCATGGGCGTGCCCGGTCTCGCCTTCTGCCGTTGAACGGAATACGGCGGCCACATCGTTGTAGCCTTCGATATCTGCCTTCTGGGCAAAGTAGAGGTAGCGACGGTTCGCCTGGCTCTCGCCGGCAAAGGCATCTTTCAGATTCTGTTCGGTCCTGGTGCCACCAAGTGACATGCTTCTCTCCTCAGGATTCTGTGGCCCTGCGGGCCCTTGGGTGCTGGTAGAAGGAGCGGTCCAGCCGCTCCGGAAACAGGCTATCTGGAATCATTCCAATCTGTCAAACGACCGTCACCGCGGGATCACCCGGATCACCACGTCGACGTGGTCAATGGTGGTGCCGTCCGGTGGCGCCGGCAGAACGTCGACGCTGACCCGGTCTTCAGGAATGTCGGTGAGCTCCAGACTCCCGGTGTTGAAGAAATGGTGGTGGACGGTCGTGTTCGTATCGAACCACGTCCTGGCGGAGTCGACATTGATGCGGCGCAGCAGGTCCACCCGGGTGAACTGGTGCAAGGTGTTGTAGACGGTTGCGAGAGACACCCTGATACCGCTCTGCCTCGCTTCCCGCGCGAGCATCTCCGCCGTCACATGGCGGTCGCCGCCTCTGAAGAGGAGGCCGGCGAGCTGACGTCTCTGACGGGTCAGCCGCAATCCCCTGGAAGCGAGCAGTTCATCGATGTGATCCATGGCAGCTCCCTGTAGCGCCGGTCACGACAAGACTCAACGTTCGCCTTGCCGGGTCATCCTACTGACCGGTCTGAAGGCGGTCCATCAGTTGCGCGACGGTGGGGATGAAGCCGTCGGCGTACCAGGGGTCTCTGGCAAACCGGTAGGCGTTGTGGCCGGCGAACATGAGCTGGGTTTCGATGTCGTCGGAATGGCTGATGACCTGCAGGGTCTTCTGGATGCAGTAGCTGCGAGGGTCGGGCTTGCGACCCGTGGTTCCAGATTCATCACACTTCCAGTTCGAGAACCGGCACTGGCTGAGGCAACCCATGCACTCGATCTGGTCGTTGCGGATCTGCCGGGACTTCTCGGGCGTGACAAACACCAGAGTGGAATCGGGAGTCTTGAGGGGTTCGCTGAACCCTGCCTCGACCCAGTGACGGACCTCTTCGAGATCGTGCTCCGTGAGGTAGACGAGGCGGCCCCGTGGGCCAAAGGCGAACTCGACCACATGGTCGCCGACGGGTTCGGTTGCATAGGCAACCTGGCGGCGATTGCGTGTCTTGAGTTCGAGAAGGAAGCTGTTTTCCACGGCAGAGGAATAGAATCCGGTCGGACTGAACCGGTTGAGACTGACCTCGCCCTGGCGCAGTGTGGGCAGCCGTCGCTTCCATGTATCCGAGATCGGGCTTTCCTCGGTCAGCAGCGGGCGTGTTCCGAACTGGAACGCGATGGGGCCGAGTTCAGGGTTGTCAAGCCAGTCGAGCCACTCGTCAACGCGCCACACGCCTCCGGCCATGAAGATGGGGGTGTCGTCAAGACCGACATTCCTCATCACCTTGCGCAATTCGACAACCCGGGGATAGGGATCTTCCGGAACCTCCGGATCCTCGACATTGGAGAGACCATTGTGTCCGCCGGCACGCCAGGGGTCCTCGTAGACGACACCCCCGAGGAGCTCGGGAAAACGATGATAGGCGCGTTTCCACAGGATGTTGAAGGCCCGGGCGGAACTGGTGATCGGATAGTAGTAGACACCGTACTCCGAACAGATCTGGGCCATTCTGTAGGGCATGCCGGCACCGCACGTGACGCCATGTACCAGTCCCTTGGCTCCCTCGAGGACGCCATGCAGGACCCTCTCGCAGCCCCCCATCTCCCACAGGACATTGACATGGATGACGCCCTCGCCGCCCGCCAGTTCGTGCGCCACCTGTGCCTGGTGAATACCGCCCTTGATACCGAACGCCACCAGTTCCTCATGCCGCTCCTTGCGGCTGCGACCCTTGTAGACCTGGGGGATCAGTTCCCCGCTCTCGTTGCGATGATCAGCGTTGACCCCGGAAAAGGTTCCGACGCCGCCGCAGTTCGCCCAGGCGCCTGAACTCTCGCCATTCGAGATCGAGATCCCCTTGCCGCCTTCGACAAGGGGCAGAACGTCACGTCCCGAGATGCGTATGGAGTTCAGCGGCTTCACCCACCCGGTCTCCCCTGGCTACGCCACGCCATTATGACACGTTGTATCGCGCCTGATCACCCGGTGATGCGCTCAGTCGTGGTGCGACCGACGAGGTTTGCGGCCGTCGTCCCTGCGTTCACGCCGCTTCGGCCTCTCGCGCTCGCCGACCTGCTCCGTGATGTCCTCCCCGGTCTCCTGATCGACCACTCTCATGGAGAGCTTCACCTTGCCGCGATCATCGATCCCCAGCACCTTGACCTTCACGTTGTCGCCTTCCTTGACCACGTCACCGACGGTGGCCACACGACCCTGCGCCAGTTCGGATATGTGCACGAGACCGTCCCGCTTGCCAATGAAGTTGACGAAGGCGCCGAAATCCAGGCACTTGACCACGGTTCCCTCATAGATCACCCCGACCTCCGGTTCGGCCACGATGTCCTTGATCATCGTCAGGGCCGTGTCGGTTGCCGACGGGTCCGAGGAGGCGATCTTGACGGTTCCGTCATCCTCGACATCGATCTTGGTTCCGCTGACCTCCGTGATCTCCCGGATGACCTTGCCGCCCGGCCCGATGATGTCGCGGATCCTGTCGGAAGGAACCTTGATCGTCGTGATGCGCGGTGCGAAGTCCGACAGCGTGTCCCGCGTCGAGCCGATCGCCGTGGCCATTTCTCCCAGAATGTGGAGTCGGCCTTCCCGTGCCTGTTCGAGGGCGACAGACATGATCTCCCGGGTGATGCCAGCGATCTTGATGTCCATCTGCAGACTCGTGACGCCGTTCCCGGTGCCCGCCACCTTGAAGTCCATGTCACCCAGATGGTCCTCGTCTCCCAGAATGTCCGAGAGAACGACGAACCGGTCACCTTCCTTGATGAGACCCATGGCAATGCCCGCACAGGGCCGCGCAAGGGGCACGCCGGCATCCATGAGCGCCAGCGAACTGCCGCATACCGTCGCCATCGACGAGGAACCGTTCGACTCGGTGATCTCCGAGACCACCCTGATGGTGTAGGGGAACTTCTCCTTTTCCGGCAACAGCGGGTGAATGGCCCGCCAGGCCAGCTTGCCGTGACCGATCTCACGGCGACCGGGTGAGCGCAGGAAACTCGCCTCGCCCACGGAATAGGGCGGAAAGTTGTAGTGCAGCATGAAATGCTCGCGGTACTCGCCCGCAAGGGCGTCCATGATCTGCTCGTCCTGTCCCGTTCCCAGCGTCACGGTCACAAGAGCCTGGGTTTCGCCCCTGGTGAAGAGCGACGATCCATGGGAACGCTCGAGAACGCCGACCTGCGACGAAATCGGACGGACCGCGTCGGTTTGCCGACCATCGACACGCACGCCCGAGTTGAGGGTTGCATCGCGCATCGTCGACTTTTCGAGAGACTTGAGAACACCCGCCAGGGCATCAACGGCCACCGACTCGTCCTTGGCGAAGCGCTCCTTCGCGGTGCTCCTGGCTGCCTGCAGCCTCTCCTGGCGGCTTTGCTTGTCAGCTTCCCTGTAGGCATCGGCGAGTTCCTCACCGATGAGGTCCCGTACGGCACTCTCAAGATCGCCTGTGTCGTCGGGCTCCGGCACGCGCCAGGGATCCCGGCCGCAGGTTGCGGCGAGGTCACTGATGGCGGCAATCACCGGCTGGAACTCCTGCTGGGCGAACATCACGGCGCCGAGCATTTCATCCTCGCTCAGCTCCCGCGCCTCCGACTCCACCATCATGACGGCATCCGAACGTCCGGCCACCACGAGGTCGAGATAGGAATCGCTCATCTGCCTCAACAACGGGTTGAGAACATAGTCACCATCGATGAAGCCGACCCTGGCACAGCCAACGGGACCGTTGAACGGGATACCCGATATGGCCAGTGCGGCGGAGGACCCGACCAGGGCAACGACATCCGGGTCATTCTCGAGATCGTGGGCGAGCACGGTGCAGATGACCTGTGTCTCGTTGCGGAATCCGGAGGCAAACAGCGGCCGGATCGACCGGTCGATAATGCGTGACGAGAGGGTCTCCTTCTCGCTCGGCCGGCCTTCGCGCTTGAAGAAGCCTCCCGGAATCTTTCCGGCCGCGAATGCCTTTTCCTGGTAGTTCACGGTGAGCGGAAAAAAGTCCACACCCTCTCTTGGCTGCCTTTGCGCCACAACCGTGCACAACACCGTGGTGGCGCCATAGGTCGCAAGCACAGCCCCGTCCGCCTGGCGGGCGATGCGCCCGGTTTCCAGCGTCAGCGTCCGGCCACCCCAGACGATTTCCTTCGTGTGAATGTCAAACATGTATGTTGTTCCCTGACATTGGCGGAATCAGCGCACTCCGCCCATTGTGATGTGAAGATTCCCCGGCATGATCCGGACTCAACGATGAACCGGTCATGACAGTCCCAGCCAGGCGTTCCTCTGGAGGAGGCTCGCCTGACGACGTGCGCTTCCGCCGTGCCGCGCCGCAGGTATCAGCGGCGCAGACCCAGGCTACCGATAATCGAACGATAGCGGCTTTCGTCCCGGCCACGCAGGTAGTCCAGCAGGGCCCGACGCCTGCTTACCAGCATGAGCAGGCCCCGCCTGGAGTGCTTGTCCTTGCGGTGGAACTTGAAGTGTTCGGTGAGATTGGTGATGCGTTCCGTCAGTATGGCGATCTGCACCTCGGGCGATCCGGTATCACCGTCGGTGCGGCTATACTGGCGAATCAGTTCGCTCTTGCGTTCAGCTGTGATCGACATCGTGACCTCGTGTCCCGTCATGGTTGAAAACGCGCACCGGTCGAACCAGATTCCCATCGGATTTCGCTATCGCGACAAGCCCGTGGTCGTCCTGGAGGCGAACGATACCCTTGCTGGTCTCATCGATCCGGACCGCCTGCCCGTGTCTGAGCTGACGTGCCTGCAATTCCGTGACGACAAGTGCCGGGATGTCGGCCAGCGCTGTCTCCACGGGATGGATCGCCCCGCAAGCGAGCGCATTCCTACCATGTTCCAGCCAGGAATCCACAGAAATCGCCATGGACTGCAAAAACGGTCCCACCCGGGTGCGGCGCAGGGCATGGACATGGCCCAGGGTGCCAAGGCTTGCCGCCAGATCGCGGATGAGCGCGCGCATGTAGGTCCCCTTGCCGCATACCACCTCGAACGATGCGTGATCCGCATCCCCACGAGCGACGAGCGTGATCCGCTCGATCCTCACCTGGCGGGGTTTCAGGTCAGGAATGATGTCCTTTCGCGCGAGCGCGTAGGCCCGCTTGCCCGCCACCTTGATGGCCGAAAAGACCGGAGGCGTCTGGCTGACGTCACCGGTAAAGGACGCGAGAACGGCCTCGATTCCCTCTGCCGAAGGCCGGACTTCAGTTGTTCCGGTGACATCACCTTCGGCGTCGTCGGTGGCAGTCGAGACTCCCCAGCGCGCCGTAACCTGGTACGTCTTGAGAGCATCCTGGCACCAGGCGATGGTCTTCGTCGCCTCGCCCAGGGCCACCGGAAGGATGCCGGTGGCCAGTGGATCGAGCGTGCCGCCGTGTCCGAGGCGGGCTGCGCCTGTGAGTCTGCGTGCCCGCCCAACCAGCTGACTCGACGTCACACCGGCTGGCTTGTCACAGACAAGCCAGCCGTGAATGTCATGCCTCATGAGGGGCTATGAGGGTCCGCCCGACGTCTCGAGCAGGGCGCTGATGCGCTGGGCATGGTCGAATCCGCGGTCCGCGTGAAAGACAAGCTCCGGCGCCACGCGCAGACGCACCCGGCGCGAGACTTCACCACGCAACCACGGCGTGGCCCGCCGCAACCCCTCCATGACGTCGCCGACATTCTCTCCGCCAAGCGGCATGATGTAGCAGGCGGCGTGTCTGAGATCGGCGCTCATGCGGACTTCGGAGACGGTGATCGGACGGCCGAACAGCGCCGGGTCGTGAACTTCGTCCCGGGCAAACATGTCCGACAGCACATGGCGAATCTCCTCGCCCACTCTCAACCGGCGCTGGCTGTTGCGCTGTTTCACATCAGGCATCCAGCGTTCGGGCAACCTGCTTCAACTCGTAGGCCTCGATCTCGTCACCGATCTCGATATCCTGGTGATCGGCAAGCTGGATGCCGCACTCGCTGCCCTGGCGGACCTCCCGGACCTGATCCTTGTGATGGCGCAGCGACCGGATCGAACCGTCGAACATGGTGCGTCCGCCTCGCAGCAACCTGACCCGCGCACTGGCGCGGATGTAGCCGTCCATCACGCGGCAGCCGGCGATCGTCCCGGCGCCCGAGATATCGAATGTTTCCAGAACCTGCGCGGCCCCGAGGACCTCCTCCTCCGTTGCCGGTTTCAACAGGCCCGCCAGCATGTCCTTCACCTGGTCAAGAAGCTCGTAGATCACCCGGAAATAGAGGATCTCCACCCCCTCCCGGCCGGCGAGACGGCGGGCCTGGCTGTTGGCCCGCACATTGAACCCCAGGATGACCGCGCTGGAAGCACTGGCAAGTGTCACATCGCTTTCGGTGATTCCACCGACAGCAGACAACAGGATGCGGGGCTTGACTTCCTCGGTGCCGAAGGCCTGGAGACTGTCGGCAATGGCTTCCGCCGAACCCTGGACATCCGTCTTGACGACGATCGGAAGTTCTGTCGCCTTGCCCGCCTTGATGCCGGCCAGGATCTGGTCCAGGGAACCCCGGCCTGTGGCGGTGATCTTCCTCTGGCGCTCCTGCGCCGTGCGGTAGGCGGCGACCTCTCTCGCCCGCCTTTCGTTCTCCACGACAAAGAACTCGTCACCTGCAAGCGGCGCCCCGGAGAGTCCGAGGATTTCGACCGGCAGGGCGGGACCGGCGCTCTTGACGTTGCTGCCCCGGTCATCAATCAGGGCGCGGACCCGGCCCCAGGCATTGCCGACCACGACCGTGTCTCCGACTTCAAGCGTTCCACGCTGCACCAGCACGGTGGAGACAGGGCCGCGGCCCTTGTCGAGTTTGGCCTCGACAACGACGCCTTCGGCTTCACGATCCGGGTTCGCCTTGAGTTCAAGGACCTCGGCCTGCAGCAGGATGGTCTCCTCGAGACGGTCAAGGCCATCACCCTTGAGAGCCGAGATCTCGACATCGAGAATGTCTCCACCCAGCGATTCGACCACCAGGCTGTTTCGCAGCAGATCCTGGCGCACCCTGTCGGGCTCGGCACCGGGAAGATCGCACTTGTTGATGGCAACAATGATCGGCACCTCGGCGGCCATGGCATGGTCAATCGCTTCCCGCGTCTGGGGCATGACCGAATCGTCGGCAGCAACCACCAGCACCACGATGTCAGTGACACTGGCGCCGCGGGCACGCATGGACGTGAAGGCGGCATGACCGGGCGTATCCAGGAACGTGATCCGTTGGCCACCATCGAGCCGCACCTGATAGGCGCCGATGTGTTGCGTGATTCCACCGGCCTCGCCGGACACCACATCGGTACGGCGCAGGGCATCGAGCAGGGATGTCTTCCCATGGTCCACGTGACCCATGACCGTGACAACCGGGGCACGTGCCTGCTTCATGTCGTCGGGATCGTCATCCTGCTTCAGCCCGACCTCGATATCTGCCTCCGAAACTCGCCGCGCCCGGTGTCCGAACTCCGCCACGACGACCTCGGCCGTATCGGCGTCGATGGTCTGGTTGATGGTCACCATCTGGCCCATTTCCATCATCTTCTTGACGATCTCACTGCCGCGCACCGCCATGCGGTTGGCCAGTTCGCTGACGAGAATGACCTCCGGCACGATGACCTCGCGCACGACCTTCTTCGTCGATGCTGTGACCGCCTTGCGCTCGAGTTGCTGCTGCCGCAGCTTTTCGCGGGCCCGTCTTGCTGCCGCAAGGCTGCGCGCCCGCTCCTCGCGGTCCTCCTCGTTCAGGGCCTGGGCAACAGTGAGCTTGCCGCTCCGGCGGCGGCCGGCGGCGCGCTTCCCCGGAGCCAGGGCGGAACGCTTCTGGTCGCGCTTGCCCCGCCGGGGCTCCTCCTCGGCATCGGAGGCGGGCGCGGCTGTCTCGGCGACTGAAGGATCTTCGCGTTTCTCGACCGAGTCGCGTTGTCTGTCGAGTTGGCGCCTGGATTGCTCCTCGGCTCGCCGACGGGCCTCTTCCTCCTGTTCGCGTCGTTCCGCATCCTCGCGGGCGCGGCGCTCCGCATCCTCGCGTTCAATCTTGAGTCTCGCTTCCTCCTCGGCCCGCAAGCGCTCCTGTTCGCCCGCCAGGACGCGAGCCTCCTCATCGGCCTTCTGCGCCTGTTCAAGGGCACGCGCACGGCTTTCGCGCTCTTCGGGACTGAGATGCCGCAGAACCAGGGACGACCGCTGGCTGACGTCCTCTGTTGCCGGTGTTGCGGTCTCCTGCTCGCTTGTGGGCTCGCTCACCTCCGGCGCAGGCGTGGCGGGTCGGGCTTCGGGGCTCTCCTGACGGCCGACACGCAAGGTGCGCCGCTTCTTGACCACGACAGCAACGTTCTTCTTGCGGCCATGACTGAAGCTCTGCTGTACGGAGCCGCTGACTTCGGTCGTCTTGCGCTCGACCTGCCTGCGCCCGCCGAGACTCAGCGTTGGCTTGCGTGGGCCTTCGTCCGTGGTTGCCATCCTTCAGGTTCCTTCCATGCCATGTTCGGCGGGTCCTCTAAATCCCGCGAGGCGGGCACACTCCCGGGCGATTCTGGTGGCGAGGCCACCGGAACGAAGAGCCACGTGCACCGAATCGCTCCGGCCAAACGCCTCACCGAGTTCCACGCGATCCAGGACCCGCAACACCGTGACGGACGACCGTCCGGTCAACTTCTCGAGGCCGGCAGCCGAGCCGTCACGAGCGTGCAGCAGGAGACTTCCGTCCCTCGAGACGAGAGCGCGGCACTTCTCGAATCCACACACGGCCTCGCCTGCCCGGCGGGCGAATCCCAGGAATTCGACAATCCGCCGGACGAGCAGGCCTTCCACGGAGTCCGCGAGATCGGACCGGGCAGCCACGGGCCTCTTGAGTCCGCGGCTGAACTGCTTCCTGGCGACCGCGTGGTCGATGGCGTCGCGCCGGGCGGAAACCCACACGCCCCGACCAGGCAGTCGTTCCGCCAGGTCCGGCACAATGTCCCCGGACGGCGCCAGCACGAACCGAACCAGCCCCGACCTGTCGACGGACCTGCCGGTGGCTATGCAGCGCCGCTGGACATTAGTGTTCGGACCGGGCATCAGCGTTGTCACCTTGCGCGGACGACCCGGTCACGTGGCCGTCTTCTTCACCTTCGAACCAGTGGGCACGTGCCGCCATGATGATGGCGTTGGCATCGTCCGGTGTCAGGTACGTGCCGGGCAGGTAGTCCTGCAACAGCTCGTCGGCTGCCAGATCAGCCAGTTCATCGAGAGTC
The DNA here is from genome assembly GCA_022823765.1 of Alphaproteobacteria bacterium. Taxonomy (GTDB): domain Bacteria; phylum Pseudomonadota; class Alphaproteobacteria; order SP197; family SP197; genus SP197. The sequence continues at coordinate 11,081 of JAJEHK010000267.1, forward strand.
CTGATTCCCTTCTCGCCCAGTTCGACAAGGAAGGCCGGCGTCAATCCATCAACGGCGGCGACGTCGTCCTCGACACCGAGTTCACGGCGTCGGGCGTCGAACTGAAGGTCGCGTTCCTGGACGAATGCGATGGCCCGGTTCTGCAGTTCCTGGGCGATCCCCTCGTCGAGACCTTCGATGGAAAGCAACTCCTCTGTGGATTCGAAAGCGATCTCCTCGACCTCCGAGAACCCCTCGGTGACGAGGAGTCTGGCGAGCACGTCATCGACATCGAGCGCTTCCATGAAGTGTTCGGACTGCACGCGCATTTCATTGGTGCGGCGCTCCGATTCGCCGCTTTCCGTCATGATGTCGATGTCCCAGCCCACGAGCTGCGATGCGAGGCGCACATTCTGGCCGCGCCGGCCGATCGCCAGGGACAACTGGTCATCCGGCACCACGACTTCCATGCGCCGCTCCGCCTCGTCCATGACGACCTTGGCCACCTCCGCAGGTTGCAGGGCGTTCACGACAAAGGTGGCGGTGTCAGGCGACCAGGGAATGATGTCGATCTTCTCGCCGCCCAGTTCGTTGACTACGGCCTGAACACGGCTGCCCCGCATGCCGACGCAGGCGCCGACAGGGTCGATGGAGTCGTCATTGGTCCGCACGGCGATCTTCGCCCGGCTCCCGGCGTCGCGGGCGACGGCACGAATCTCGATGATGCCGTCGTAGATCTCCGGGACTTCCATTTCGAAGAGCTTGCGCATGAAGTCGGGGTGCACGCGCGAGATGAAGACCTGCGGTCCGCGGGACTCCTGGCGCACGTCGTAGACATAGGCCCTCACCCGGTCACCGCGGCGCAGGGGTTCGCGCGGCAGGCAGTCGTCGCGCCGCAGCATCGCCTCGGCACGTCCGAGATCGACGATCTGGTTGCCACGCTCATCGCGCTTGACGACTCCGTTGATGATCTCCCCGACACGATCCTTGAATTCGTTGTACTGGCGGGCACGCTCGGCCTCGCGGACCTTCTGCATGATGGTCTGCTTGGCGCCCTGGGCCGAGATGCGTCCGAATTCGACCGGAGGCAGATCCTCGGTGATGAAGTCCCCGACCTCGGCGACGGGGTTTTTCCGGCGTGCCTCCTCAAGAGTGATGTGCAGACCCGACTGCAGCTCGACATCATCGGCGATGACCTCGCGGTAGAGCAGCAGTGCCACCGCGCCGGACGTGCGATCGATCTCGACCCTGATATCGAGTTCACCGTACTTCTTCACGGCAGCACTCTGGATCGCCTGTTCGAGTGCCTCGATCACGGTCTCGCGCTCGATGCCCTTTTCTGTCGCCACGGTCGCCGCAATCTGCAGCAGGTCCCTGTGCGCCACGTTCGTCACAGCCGCCATGATTCTATCCTGCCTCGGCCCGCACCGGTCCGCCGGCCGGTTGCGCCGTTCCCCTGATCAGTTCGTCACTGAGGACAAGTTTCGCTTCGACAATATGGGCAAACGGCAGACTGACGATTGAGCCGGGAGACTGTTCCATCTGCACGTTGTCGTCGGCCATGCCGGCGAGACGGCCCTGGAATCGCTTTCTGCCGTCGAGCGGCGGATCGATGGATGCCGTCGCCTCGAACCCGGCGAACCTGCTGAAGTCCTCCCGGCGGACCAGGGGACGGTCAATACCGGTGGAGCTCACTTCGAGGTCGTAGGATCCCGAAACCGGATCCTCGGCGTCGAGATGGGCACTCACAAGGCGGCTCACCATGGCGCAGTCGTCGATGGTCGCACTGTCGCCGTCGGCGCGTTCGATCATGACCTGCAGGATCCTGCCCTGGCGGTTGAACATCTTCACCCGCACCAGGCGGAAACCGATGCTCGCCACGCTCGGTGCGATCAGACTTTCGAGCCTGTCCTCCAGTGTCGTGCCCTCCATAACTGCCACACGTCAAGGACGCGCCGGGGCGCCTCGACGCCGCTCCATTCTCTGGTTCAAGTATACTGGTTGAGTATACGCGCGGACACCCTGGCCCACACCCCGGCCACTCCGGAGAACCACGTCCCCGAAGTGCGGCGAGTGTAGCCAGGATGCCGCCAAGGGCAAGCGATTTCCGCACAGCCTGCCTCTTGACACCCGACACGCCACCCCCGCATGTGTCTCGTTCATGAATGGTCACATCGTCTGGTTGAGGCCGGAACGGTCCTACGGCTTCGTGCGCCCGGTCGACGGCGGTGGCGACATGGTGTTCGATGCCGACGGCACGACTCACGCCAGACTGGGCGCCATTGCTCCCGGCATGGCTGTCCACTTCATGGTGCGCCATGACGGCCAGGGGCCCGTGGCAGTGATCCTGGGAGCCGGGCACCTCGATGACGACACACTCTAGGATGCGATTCCATGACGGACCGTGAGCCTCCTGCGATCCTCGATCAGGACCCCCATGCCGTCGTCCGGGACGAACGTGATCTCGAGGCCGCCATCGGCAACCAGATCCGCCACCACCGGCGGCAGCTCGACATGACCGTGACTGAACTTGCGGCTCAGGCCGGCGTATCGTCCGGCATGCTCTCGAAGATAGAGAACGGCCATACATCGCCGTCCTTGAGCACCCTGCAGCGCCTGGTCGGAGCCCTCAATGTTCCGTTTACCGCACTCTTCCAGAGATTCGAGGAACAGCGCGACGCCAGTCACGTCAGGGCGGGCGAAGGTCTCAAGATCGAACGCCGGGGAACGCGCGCCGGCCACCAGTACGCCCTGCTCGGCCACGGCGTTCACAAGGAAGTCGCTGTCGAACCCTACATGATCACGCTCACCCACGAGTCCGAGGTCTTTCCCCTGTTCCAGCACGACGGCCAGGAATTCCTCTATGTCGTCGAGGGCGCCATGGTCTACCGCCATGCCGGAAGCAGCTACCGGATGGAGGTCGGCGATTCCCTCTTTTTCGATGCCGATGCCCCGCACGGGCCCGAAACGCTGATCAGGTTGCCGGTGAGGTTTCTTTCCGTCATTGTGTATCCCCGCCGATGACATAACGGGAGGCACATGCCCGGGCTCGAACGGTTCAGGGGCGACGCGCCGGTCCCCGACATCGTCGGGGCGCTCCGGCGCGATGGCGCGGCCATCGTCGAGAACTTTGTCGACGACGCCGTCGCCGACGAGGTGCGGGGCGACTTGCGGGAACCCTTTGACCAGGTGGGCCGGTCCACCGAGAGCGACTTCAACGGCTACACCACCTTGCGCGTCAATTCGGTCCTCGACGTCTCGCCGGCGTCCGCCGGCATCGTCGGTCACCGCGGCATGATGCGCGTGCTCGACGCCATTCTGCTCGACCACTGCACCTCCTATCTCATCGGCAGCTGCACGGCCATCGAGATCCATCCGGGCGAGACCGGGCAGGTTCTCCACCGGGACGACACGATCTATCCCGTGCAGATCCCCGGCGTAGAACTGCAGGTCTCGGTCATGTGGGCCCTCGAGACCTTCACCGACCTCAACGGAGCCACCCGGCTCGTCCCGGTGAGCCATCGCTGGCAGCCATGGCGTTCTCCCGGGCCTGACGACGAGGTGGTGTCGGCCGAAATGCCGAAAGGATCGGCGCTCTTCTACCTTGGATCCATATGGCACGGCGGCGGAGCCAACAACGACGATCGACCCCGTGCCGGACTCATCAACACCTACTGCCTCGGCTGGCTGCGCCAGGAGGTCAACCACATACTTTCCGTCCCCCGCGAAACCGCCGCCGCCCTGCCGGAACACATTCAGCGCCTCATGGGCTACAACGTCTACGACGGCATGCTCGGGTACTATCCGAGCGACCAAGGCCGCGTACCCTTGAGCGACATGAAGGGCGGCGCCATGTGGGGCTGGCACCGCGACTGACCCCTCCATCCCCGACCACTGCCGGCCCTGGGAGAACGCCATGATCCAGACCTACCTGCGCCACCAGATCGACTGGGAGCAGCCCTTCTCGCAAGAGGAGTACGCCCGGCGCCGGCAGCGCACGAGACAGGCGATGACCGAGGCCGGTCTCGAGGCCCTCTTCGTCACCAACCCGGCCGACCTCACGTGGCTCACCGGCTACGACATGATCTGGTATCACCTCGAGAACCTCACCGGACTCCTGGTGCGCGCCGGGAGCGACGACACCCTCTTCTTCGACGGGCGCGGCCACACGACGATCATTTCCACCACGCCGGAAATCCGCGACGTGTGCTGGCTCAACCACGAATCCGTGGAGAGCGAGTGCCGCCAGATCGCCAGAGCCCTTGCCGACTTCGGCCTCGCCTCGGCACGCCTCGGCATACAGCCCTGGGCCTACGCCCCCCATGGCCGGACGAGTGACACTCTCAAACATACTCTCGAAGCCGGCGGAGCGACGGTGGAGGACGCCTCGTTCCTCGTCGAGGAACTGCGCTTCGTGAAATCGCCGGCGGAAGTCGCCGTCATGAAGCGGGCGGCCGCCATTGCCGACGAGGCCATGGCGGCGGCCCGTGACGCCATTGCAGACAGGGTGATGGAGACCGAGATCGAGGCCGTCATCATGTCGACCATGATGAGGGCGGGCGGCGGCTATCCCGGAATCCGCTCCATGGTGGGTTCGGGCCCGCGCGCCGGCACCCACCACAGCCCCCCGCAGCACCGCCGCATAAGACAGGGAGACCTCGTGTTTCTCGATTTCTGCGGCTGCCTCCATCGCTACCACGTCAACCTCAACCGCACGTTCTCCCTGGGCGAGCCCGACCAACGCTGGACCAGGCTGATGACGACATCATCCGGCTGCATGGATGCCGTCATCGAGGCATGCCGGCCGGGCGATGCGGTCACGAAGGTCCAGGAGGTGGCGGACGACTACATCGACCGCGCCGGACTGAGGCAGTGGGTGTGGTTTGTCGGCGGCTACTCCCTCGGCATCGCCGTCCCCCCGGACTGGTGCGGCAGCCACTGGCTCAGCCCCCGCAACAACCTCGGTGACCGCACCCTCGAGCCCGGCCAGGTGTTCAATCTGGAAAACCAGTTCGACGTCTGGGAGGACTGGCCCGGCGGCTCCGGCGTCGCCTGGATCGACAGCTTCCTCGTCACCGACAACGGCCTAGAGGTCCTCTCGAAGCTGCCAAGGACCATCACCACCGTTTAAGCTCCAGCCCGTTTCTTCGAGGTCGGCCCCGGTTCCGCCGCAAGTCAGGCGCTTCTCCCTTACAACCCTCACTGCATGGACCGACCCGATCGCGGGTCTTTGTCTCGGCCGGCATCCACCTTATGGGCCAAAGCTCCGTCTCGGTCACCAATCCGCGCAGCCCTTATGTGTTGCGCCAGATACGACTTAACCCGGTGCTTTGGAACGCAAAGGGTATTGCCGGTTTAGTGGAAGCGCGTCCCAAAGCCAATGTAACGCAATTCTACAACGCCGCTACGGTCACCACCACCGGACCGAATGAACCCTCCGCGAGGAGCATTATTGGACGCCGTCAACAACGGCACGTCGCCTGATTTGTAGGTCTGTTGCTAGGCCTTTTCGTCCCGTAGTCGGGGCGTCCTATCGAGCGTGGCATTGTCCCTCCTGCTGAGATACCTGCCTACACCATCCAGGACCTCATCAACCGTATCGAGACAATGTTGAATGAACTCTGGACTCATATAGAATATCCATGGTTTGCCATCATTAGTAGATGTATTAAACCACTCCAACGGCCATCCGTTACGATGCATGGTGTTCGCAAATTTTGGGAATTATATGCGGTCTAGCCATTTGACAAGAGAGCCATAGCAATAAGGATCAGAATTGCAAAGACCGGGATAGCGATGATCATGTAGATGATCCCCTTGAGGACTTCCCTGAGCAATTCCATCATTCGGGTTTTGCCCTCTTGTTGATCGTCACGGTCCTCATAACCGCCTTGGCTACATCTTCAGGTGTTGTCCCTTCGGGAGATTCAATCATCTCTTCCAGTTCCGCCCTGTTAGGCTGATAGGATGAACGGACCAAATTGACTGTGGGTTTGGTAGGTTTGTCTGACATATTATGAAGTCCAAATTGTTCTTGATTTATCAGAGTCTAGAACAGGGTTGCGTGAATTTGTTCCCCCGTATAGGGATTGTTCATCGGCGGCATATGGGGAAGATTGCCTTCGAAATAGTCGCTGACCGACCAGAAATTGAATTTTGGATACTGGCTTACACCAACGGTGACCTTCCCCATATTGGCCTTTAGCGTCAATGCACTTGGGGAGGTTACAGGCTTCATTGTCACGTAATAGCCGATAGCCGCGTTTTCTTGGTCCATCACACTGGCAAAGGCACGAACGGAGTCAATCGAAAAGGTCTTCCCTCCTTTGGCCTGTGCCAAGGCAGTCGTGGACTCTGTTTCGTTTGGCAGTACAGCAAGCTTGCCACGACCGTCTACCCCGCCATCCCCCCGTTGCTTCGTATTTGGCACGAAACCGGGAAGCCGAGTAATGGCCCAACTTTCAAACTCAAATGGACGATCAGATACCAGCTTGTGTGCAGATGCCATGTCCGTTGGGATTCCATAGGCTGGAATGTCCTTGTCCATCAAACGCTCATTACGGACCAAATCAACAGCAAAGGCAGATATGTCTATTCCAATCCATCTTCGTTTTTTTCGTTTCGCCGCTTCGATTGTCGTTCCACAACCGCAAAACGGGTCCAGCACAAGATCATCGGGGTTGCTACTCATATCGAGTATCCGTTCAAGCAGATCTAGTGGCTTTTCGGTAGGATATTTCGTTCCAACCTGTGTAGTCGGAAACCACCCTGACTTGCCATAATTCTGCATTATATCAGACCAAACGGTTGACAATGGATTGCCCGGACTTTCATCAAGATACTGTCGATGTATGTTCCCCTTCCGGGATCGGGTTCTATATTGCCTTCCATCGTCATCCGTGTGCCTGAACCATTTCAGATAACTGTCACTGTATGGGGTGAATTGCTTGTTGTACAAATGCGCGCCATATTTCTTTGCATACACCAAAAGACAATCGTGCGTCTTGACCGGCTTTTTTCCACCCGCTCGCCCACCCGATGGAGTCCCGTAATTCCATATTATCTCGTTAATGAAGTTCTTTGGCCCGAAAATGGCATCCATCAGGATTTTGAGATAGTGACTGGCAAACTGATTGCAGTGCAGATACACACACCCTGTAGGCTTGAGAAGCCTGTGCATTTCCTCCAGTCGTTCTGCCATATAGGTCAGATATGCCAACATGCCACCAGTTCCGAGAATTGAATGCAGTCCAGATATGGCGCTATGCGATGGACGCGAAATTGCATTGGAAATCGCGGAATATCTTTCGATTGCCAATTCATCCCAAAACCAAGTGTCATTAAAGGCGCGATATTGTGCAGTTACCCCCCCCCTGATTTATGTCCAAATTTGCCGCGTTCGGAAACAGCATATTGTACTCATCATCGGAATTGAAAGGTGGATCGAGATAAATCAAGTCCACAAGATCATCTGGCCACTTCCTCATCCAGTCCAAACAATCTCCGTAATATAGTGCATTGTGTTCGACCATTATCCCCTAGCCTCCGAATCAAGTCCGTTATCGGCAATCATGTCACCATACCGTAAACGCTTACCAGACATGCCGAAAGCGATCTTCGCCATCTGATCGATGGTATCACGTTCACGGATGTTGTGCTTGCCCTCAAACTCGGTTACGTACCGGTCAAGGTGCTTCGGGGACACTTTGTGGAATGTGCCCTTGTGGGCGCGCTTCAGGACAGCCCCAAAAGCTTTCGATGCCGTTGGTGTGCGCCATACCACGCACATACTCGCCAACCCCATGCTTGACGGCCTCATGACCGTAACCACGATTGGTGAGGTTCTGATAGGCCGTTGCTTCATCTGTGTACACGGTAGAACCGTCTTGAACATGCTGTTCGATGTGTTCCAACAGGGACGCTGTATCCGTCTTCCGAACGACCTTTGCGCGGACTTCATTGGTCTCGCGGTCCTTGACACCAGCAACGGCGGTCTTCCCTACGGGACCACCACCACCATTCAGCTTCTTGTCCTTGTGCTTGTTCCTTTCCAAACTACCCATGTAAACCTCATCGGCCTCTACCGGCCCTGTGAACATTCCGTTGTCGGAAGCGAACGCTTCCCGAATCCTGTGCGCCATATGCCATGCTGACTTCTGCGTGACGTTTAGATCACGATGAAGCTTCATGGATGAAACGAACTTGAGGCTGGTAAGTGCCAGATAAATGGCGATGGCTCACTTCTGATAGCCAATATTCGACCCCTGCATGACCGTTCCGGTCCTGACGCTGAAACGTCTGCGGCATCCTTTTTCGCGGCGCCTGTAGGGCTGTGCCTTGCTGGCAGTACCAGTCTGAACGTTATAGGAACCACATGCCGGACAAATGACACCATCGGGCCAGCGGTTCTCCGCGAACCATATCACAAAACGACAGCCATTTGCTTCTCCGCCAGATTATACTTCTGGACACTTCGAAGATTCAGTAGATCTCGATTTCATCCACTAAAGCAACCAGGCGTCCCGCAACGCATCCCGCCAGCTTAGAATACACTATATCGACTTTTATGGGTGTTTCAATAGTTTGGCTGACCGCCATAACCCATTCATTCCAATCCGGATCACTAATGTATAATTCCTCATGTTCGTCCATATCATATTCGTACTTTTCTATGTACCCGTCCATTTCCAACTCGGCAAAGCCAGCAAATGAAATCAAGACCTCATCATCGTCTATTTCCGATGCTTCCCAACCATCAATGCGAACACTATGGACTCCAGACACTGTAACATCGTTTTCAAATTGCAGTCCCTCAACTCCGTACGCTGAACGATACAATAGAGACT
>JAJEHK010000088.1 GCA_022823765.1 Alphaproteobacteria bacterium
GCATCGAGGAAGGTGAACGCGGCCAGGCCCACGTACGCCCCGGCCAGGGAGGCCGCAGCGTAGGTCATGTTGAGCTTTCCCATGGCGCCGAAGATCAGCGAGAAACCGATCCCGATCAGCGCATAGGTCGCACCGAACAGCAGGCCGTCACCGACGGCCTGCGTGACGTCCACGAACTCGAACCAGAAATCACCCATGGCGTGGCATCAGTCGCCCTTCGGCGTCAGGGATGTTCGCCGAACCGTCATGCATGTTGCAGGACCGGCCAGACCGGTAGCGGTCTGGTCCCTGCCCTGCACCGCCTGTGCGGTGCTTGAGGGCGGCTGGAATCCCGACACCTCCCGATGGCGTGGGGGGCGCCCGCCTCAAGGGCCGGCGCCCCAATCCCGCTAGCGAGGATCGTGGACCACGTTCCAGTTGCCGCCGCCGGCCTGCACGAAGACGTAGGGCTTGATGGACTCGCCCTCATCCTGCACGCGTCCGATTTCACCCAACAGGCCATCGATCGAGACCAGGGCCTCGAGGCCATCCCGGACCTTGCGCCGGTCTTCCGCGAGTGTCTCGGGCTTCGCCATGACACCCGTCGCTTCGACCACCTGCTTGATGATGTGCGCATTCTCCCAGGCGGCCGCGCTGTGGAGGTCGGCTGCCCCGCCATTGGCCTCGGCTGCTGCCGCAACCGCGGCGGCGGCTTCCGTGATCGGCGCGAAACCGGTCGGGATGTAGATGCCCTCGGCGGCGTCAGAACAACCCTTGAGGGTCTCTGCGCTGGACGAACTGGTGAGTCCCACGAGCACCTTGGGCTCGATCCGCTGACGCTTCATCTCCTTCAGCATGCCGCAGGTCGTGAACGGATGCGCCGAGACGATCATCATGTCGGCGCCGGAGTTCCGGAAGGCACGGGCCTGGACCGAGAAGTTCGTGTCCGCCATCAGCCAGTTCGAAGACTTCGAGGCCTCCAGGACGTTCTCGTGCCCTTCTCCGATGGCGCCGGTGACACCCTCGATGCCCCCGCCGACCCATTCGAAACCGTGTTTCTTGGCCATGGGGACGATGACGACGGCGAACGTGATTCTCGAATGGGCCTGGTCGGTCTCCGTTCCTCCGTAGATCGTCGTGACGTCCGGATACTCGGAGCGCAGCCACGCGAAGAGTTCGTCGTACATGGCGATCTCGCTGGGCACGTTGCGGAAAGTCCACTGGGACTTCTTGGCAAGGCCGGGACGGATCGCCGTGTCTGTCAGAATGGGGAACTGCAGGCCGGTGTCGGACTCGTCGTCCACGGTCTTCTGGAAGATGCCGTACATGGCCGCTGCGGCGCCTGAGCATGTCGGGCCGATGCCGATCAACGCTTCGGTCTGCGATTCGACCTTGCGTGCGATCGATATGGCCTGATCGGCGTTGCAGGCGGAATCGTAGTAGGTGAGCTCCATCTTGGCCATCGTGCCGTCACCGAGCATCACGCCGCCCGAGTCGTTGATGGACTGCACGGCCGCGGTGAGCACGGCCTCGGAGTTGACCCCGAACGAGCGCAGCGGTCCCGACTTGGCGCCCCAGCCCGCAATCTTGACGGTGCGCTCGGTGTCGGCGGAGACCGGTGGTGCAAACCCGATCAGTGCGACCGCGACCACGGCTGAAAGAGCCATCGTTGCAAGTCGTGTCGTGAACCTGGTTGACTTCGTCATGTAAACCTCCCCAACATTTGGGATTCAGTGGATTCTCGTTGCACGGCTTTGTCAAGAGCGCGGAAAACAGGCCATGGTTTGCCCTCTCAACGCGGATTCAAGATGACATGACGGCTAGTCAATTGAGTTAATGCGGTTATTCAGGTCGCTCCGTGCCCGTGCATGGCGACGTGGCCGGCGTTCTGAAACCCGGTCTCGCACGCCGGCGGCAGGCTGTGATATTGTGGTTGCATACTGACATCTTCGGAACGGAGGCCGCCATGAGCGTGGGATGGGTGAAGGCCGTTTCATGCGATGACCTGGCAGAGAAGGGGCGCACGGTCTTTCGCCTCGACAATCGCCAGATCGCCATCTTCAGCACGAAGAAGGGGATCTTCGCCTGCAACAACCGCTGCCCGCACGAGGGGTACCCGTTGCGCGAGGGCACGCTGGATGAGGACTGCAAGCTCACGTGCAACTGGCACAACTGGAAATTCGACCTGGAAACCGGCGAGAACCAGCGTGACGGCGACAGGCTGCGCACCTATCCGGTCGAGTTGCGCGACGGAGAGGTCTGGATCGAGATCGTCGATCCTCCCCTCGAGGAGCAGGTCGCCGGCGCCCTCGAAGGACTGAAGAAGGGCTTTGACGACCACGCCTACGAACAGATGAGCCGCGAAATCGCCCGGATCATGCGCATGGGAGGAGACCCCCTCATCGCCATGGTGAAGGCAATCCGGTGGTCCCACGACCGGCTCGAGTACGGCTGGACCCATGCCTTTGCCGGCGCCGCCGACTGGCTGGCGCTCTACGACCGCCATGAGGACGACCCCGAGAACCGCCTGATCTGCCTCCTCGAGGCGATCGGACACATGTCGGACGACACGCTGCGCGAGCCTGCCTATCCCTTTGCTGAAGGCGTCCTCGACTGGGACGAGGAGGCGTTCGTTGAGGCCGTCGAGAGGGAAGACGAGGTCCAGGCGATCCGCCTTGCCCGGGGAGCGCTCGCCGCCGGCGATGCCCACATGACGATGGAACGCGGCCTCGCCCGTGCGGCCCTGGCGCACTACGCCGACTTCGGCCATTCGGCCATCTACGTCTCCAAGGTAGGGAGCCTCGTCGAACGCCTCGGGAACGAGGTTGCCGAACCCCTGCTGCTGTCGCTCGTCCGCAGCCTCGTGTCGTCCTTCCGCGAGGATCTCATCCCCGAGTTCCGCGCCTATGGACCCGCCCTCGAGTCATTCGGCGCCAAACCGAACGGCTCGGTGCCGGCCGCACGGGACTATGCGACGCTCGGCTCCTCGAAGGCTGTCGAGTTCACGGCCCTCCACGGGCAGGCGGCGCCGCTCGATCTCTATCGCAGCCTGCTTGGCGCCAACGCGATGAACATGCTGACCTTCGATCTCGCTCACCTCGATGACATCGATCAGCCCTACGGCAGCGACTTCGGCTGGCTCGATCTCACCCATGGCCTTACCTTCGCCGATGCCGTGTTGCGGCTGTGCACGCGCCACAACGACCTGTGGCCGGCCGGTCTCCTGCAGATGGCGTGCTTTGCCGGCAGGAACATCGGTCATCAGAGCCCCAATGTGGACTTCGAGGACTGGAGGGTTGCCGATCGCGCCGGCTTCTTTGGCGACGTCGAGGCGAAGCTCCTCGACCATGGCCAGGACGAGTACATCGTTTCGGTCCATCTTCTCAAGACGGCCGAAGCCGTGCGCTGCCTCGCATCGTCCAGCGAAGCGGGACATGCGGGCGACGTGGCCCTCGCCGCCCTCAACCGCCTCCTCAACTCTCCGGTGCGTCGCAAGATGGTCCGCCGCACGGCGCGCCAGGCCATGCGGTTCGTCGCCACGGACGTGTAGCCGCCGGGGAGTCAGTCGGTCAGGGCATCGAAGAGACCGGAGACGCGCCGGGTCCGCCTGGCAAGCGCCGCCCTCAACTCGTCCTCGCTGCCATGGATCGTCACCGTGTGGCGCGCCCTTGTGACGGCCGTGTACAGAAGTTCACGGGTGAGGATCGGTGACTCTTCCCCGCCCGGAACGACCGTCACGTCCCGGTACTCCGAGCCCTGGGACCGGTGAACGGTCATGGCGAAGACGCTTTCATGGTCGGGCAGGCGTCCCGGAGGGAGGCGAAGCGCGTCGCCTCTGTCGTCGCGAAGCTGGGGGAAGAGCACCCTGCGGGCGCCGCCCTCCGCCGGAACGACGATGCCCGTGTCGCCATTGGAGAGCCCCGTTGCAGGGTCGTTTCGCATGATGATGACCGGGCGTCCGACGTAGAACCCGTCACGCTGCCGGGCGAGACCTCGCTCTCTCAAGCCTTCCTCGACAAGGCGGTTGAAGCGCGCCGATCCGATGGCGCCGCGACGGTGGCCGCACAGCACCGCGAACCGGGAGAAGGGATCGAGCCCTTCGTCCGCGGCCGAGGTCATGCCCTCGACCTGGGGGGCGTAGACATCGTCGGTCAACCGGATCGCGAGTCGTCTGAATCCCTCGGCGCCGTCGAGCGGACGGCGCGTGATGGCCGGTTCCTCCGGATCATCGAGCGCCGCGATGACGCCATCGGCATCATCGCGCCTGATGGCCTCGGCAAGGCGTCCGATACCCCCCTCGGCGTCGAAGCGCCAGTTGTGGCGGAGCTCGACGATGCGGGAATGAAGCGGCGACGGGCCCGAGGCGCCCGCGGCGACGAGATCGGCGAAGACGGAGCCCGGTTGCACCGACGACAACTGCATGGAATCTCCCAGCAGGACGAGGCGGGCGGTCTCCGGAAGCGTGGCCAGGACCTCTCCCATGATGGTGATGTCCACCATGGACGCCTCGTCAACGACAAGCAGGTGCGTCGGCTCCTCGCTCCAGCGGCTGGCATTGAGCCAGCGGTGAATGGTCCGCGCCTCGAGCGTCGCCACGTCGGGACGTTCGGATGCATCGCGGACCGCCTGTTGCAGACGGGCGGCCGCCTTGCCCGTCGGCGCGGTCAGCGCAATGCCTCCGGGCGACACCAGGCCGGCATCCAGAAGGACCGAGAGGATCCTGGCGACGATCGTGGTCTTTCCCGTGCCCGGACCGCCGGAAATGCAACAGAACCTGCCGCCAAGGGCAATTTTCACCGCCTGGCGCGGGCCGTCCGCAGCGGTGCCCGCCGGCACATGCCGGTCAATCAGGGCGGCGTGCGGGTCCGCCGCCTCAAGGGGGCCGGCGCAACGTGCCCGGACGCCGGCCGCAACCGTTTTCTCGAGTTCGAAGAGACGCTCCAGGTAGAGCCGCCTGCCCCTGGCCAGAACCAGGGGCGCAGGCTTCCCGGAGGTTGCCTGTCTGACGAGCGGGCTTGCCTCGAGAGAGGCAATCCAGGCATCCGGGCTCGGTGTGCGCCTGTCCCGGCCCGCATGCTCGGCGAGATCAAGGCACGTATGGCCTTCACGGGTGGCGGCGCTCGCCAGGGCCGCGGCAAGCGCGACAGAGGGGTCGTCATCGGGGGCGAGGTCGCTCATGAGGGCGGCAAAGTGCCGGTCGATGGGCGCGATGGCGCGCTCCCTCAACAGATCCTCGACGGCGTCTGGCGCCTTCACGACGCGTCGTCCCTGAAGCAGGCGTCGAGATCGCGAATGCAGGCATGCGTCGGTCGATCGAACCAGACGCCCCGGGTCATGCCGGCTTCGGGATCCATCCCCCTCAGAAACAGGTAGAAGGCGCCGCCGACGTGGCGTTCGTAGTCGTAGTCCCGGATCCTCGTCGCCAGGTAGCGGTCGAGAGCGACCAGGTAGAGCAGGTACTGGAAGGTGTAGCCGCTGTTGTGCATGGCCGGATGAAGCCGTGTCGACTCGTAGTCGCCTGCCCTGTTGCCGAGCCAGTTCGACTTGTAGTCGAGAACGTACCAGCGATCGTTCCGAGCGATCACAAGATCGATGAATCCCCTGAGATAGCCCCTGATCGGCTGCGCGCTGGCCGACGACGGGATCGGATCGGGGTAGCCGTGGCGCGTGAGACACTCGGAGATGCATCGCCTCCGCAGCCTGTCGGCCGGAAAGCTGAACTCCAGTTCCGGCAGCCTCTCCAGGGGATCGGCCAGGCGGAAGCCTTCGTGCCCCGGCTCCTCGAGATGCGTGGCGCGCGCGTTGACGACCACGGTTCGCGCCACGGAGGCCCAGGACCCGTCGATTCCGTAGTGCCGCAGCTGTCGGCGGCAGATGGCGTCGAGGTTGTCCTGCGGATCGAGATCCATCGCTTCCAGAATGCCGTGGAAGCACCGGCCCGCCGTGGCGCCCCGGGGAAAGGTGAAGGGCGACGGGCCATCCGATGGCGCCTCTCCGGAGTCTTCGGATGGCGCGCCCTTGTCGTCATCATGATCGGGACGCCCGATCAGGCGGCCTCCCGGACCGTGATCGGCACTGAGAGCCGAGAAGCTGGTGATGTGGCGGGTGCTCTCCAGTTTCCTGGTGAACCGCCTCGCTTGGAGGAGCAGTCCGGCCTGCGATGCGGACGGCGGTCCGGGAGCCTCGTCGGCCTCGCTGTCGGGTTCCAGTGCGATGGATCCCCCGGACCCCTGGACGACTTCAGCGATCTGCTGGCGCCATGCGTCCTCCGACAGCTCGCGGAACGATGACTTCACCCACGCGTAGAGGCCCCGGACAGCGAGGGGAACCGCCCATTCTCCGGTCGTGTTCGCGTTCGGACCGGCCACGTAACCTGCGCCGAGCGGTCCCTGATGAAGCAGCCACGAAAGCGGGGATATCTCCTTCGTTCTGGCGAGCCGCGCCGTCGCTATCACGCAGCGTTCCCGTGCCCGTGTCAGGGCGACATAGAGGAGACGCACATCCTCCATGAAGTTCTCGATGAGTTCGGCGGTGAGGTCACCGGCTCCGGGGTCGAGATTGAGGACCACCGGATAGGACGTTCCGGTTCCGTCATCCCTTTCGAGGTGGCAGGTCGCCGTGTTGTCGCGGGAGGTCCGGACACTCTGGACATCCCACGTGAAGGGACAGAAGACGATCGGGAACTCGAGACCCTTGCTGGAGTGAACCGTCATGATGCGGACAAGGTCCTCATCGCTCTCGAGGCGCAGCAGTGACGTCTCGTCCCGATGGACCGTGTCGCTCAACTGCCGGCTGAACCAGGTGGCGAGGCTGGCAGGGCCGAGGCGCAGGTCCGCTTCGGCATCCTGCAGGACATCGATGAGGTGGCGCACGTTGCTCAGTCGCCGGGGCGCATTGCCATAGGACGTCAGGCCGTCCCCGGATGCGAGGATGTGATGGAGCGCCGTTCCTATTCCCCGCACACGCCAGATGTGTCGCCAGCCGTCGATGCGCTCCAGCCACCGGTTCCAGGTGGCGTCGTCCTCCTTCATCGCCAGGAGTTCCCCTGTGTCGAGGCCGAAGATGTCGCCTGACAGCATGGCCCGTTCCCGCGTGATCCGGCCCGGCTCGGCCAGGGCCCACAGCACCCTTTCCAGCTGTTCGGCCTCACGCGTCTCGAAGACGCTCGCGTCGTCGATCTCGACGCAGCCGACACCCCTCTCGCGCAGGTCCGTGGCGATGTCGCGTCCCTGGCTGCGCTTGCGAACGAGGACCGCGATGTCGGACCCCTTGAGTGGCCGGCCTCCCAGGCGGGCCTTCCCGCTTTCTCCCGCAAGGAGCAGTTCCTGGATCTCGCTGCCGGCCCGCTTGACGGATTGCCGCGTCGCGGCCGCCTTCGTGACGTCATTGCCGAGATTCCACACCCTGAGCGGCGGGCCCCTGTCGCCCTTCACCTCGAGAACCGGCGAGGCATCGCGCCCCGGCACCGCCGGACTGAACGCGATGCTGTCGATCAGGAACGGAGCCCGGGTGTCAAAGAGATGATTGACGCCCTTCACGAGAGCCGGTGCCGATCGCCAGTTCTCCCTGAGGGTGAGAGTGTTCCGGGCGCGCTTCTTCGCTTCCAGGTAGGAAAAGACATCGGCGCCGCGGAACCAGTAGATGGACTGCTTGGGATCACCCACGATGAAGAGAACGGGAGGGGTGCCCGGCACCTTGACCGGCGGTTCGTAGACACGCGTGAAGATCCTGGTCTGCAGCGGATCGGTGTCCTGATACTCGTCGATCAGGGCAACCGGATAGCGTTCCCGCATGCCGCGGGCGAGAGCCATGCCGTTTCGCCCCTCCAGGGCGTCATCGAGTTCGTTCAGAAGGTCCTGGTAGCCGAGGCGCCGGGTCTCCCGGACCAGTTTCGACCGGAGGTTGCGCACCCTCTCGAGAATGTCCTTCCTGATGCCCCGGACGACACCGGCATAGACGGAATAGACCCTGTCACGCGCCACTTCGAGACGCTCGAAGGCATCGACGAGCGGGTTCTCGGGAAGGGTCCGGTTCTTCAGCAGGGCGCCTTCGAGCCTGGTCCTGCCGAACCGGCCGGCGCGACCGGACTCCCACAGCCTGTCATCGTCACCGTCGAGAAGGGTGTCCCCGATACCTGTCAGCCGCTCCAGGGTCTTCCGTTCGGGATAGGATCTCCTGTTGAGGATGTGCCCTTGAGTCAGCATCCACACGAAGTGTTCGCCATGCTCCGCCCACAGCCCGCGCGCTTCAGCCAGAGACGCCTTCCATTCAGCCTCGCCTTCCTTGGCCGTCAACGCGGTCTGCGGAACGCCGTGGACTTCAAGGCCGGGCTGCAGGGGCACGCCCGCCGCCCACTGGGCCAGCGATTCGGGCGAGACCCTCTCGTCGTTCATGTACCGGGCAAGGCCGGGCGTGAAGGCGGCCGCTCCCTTCTGCCAGATGTCGTGCGTGGCCCGCGTTACGCACGTATCGAGGCTTCCCGTGATCTCGCAGTGGAAGGGCAGCCCGCACTCGAACGAAAACTCGTCGAGCAGGCGCGCGCAGATGCCGTGAATGGTGTGTATGTTGGCCCGGTCGATGTCATGGATCGCCAGATCGAGGCGGCGGGCGGCCATGGCGGCATCGACGCCCGCGGCCTTCCAGTGCCGGACGAGTTCGCGTGCCTGGTCATCCCCTTCACCTGGCGAATCCATGGCGCGCCAGGTTGACTTCAGGGTCCGGCGGATCCGTTCCTTCAGTTCGGCAGTGGCGGCACGCGTGTAGGTCACGATGAGGAGACCGGCGAGTTCAAGGTCGCGTTCGACAACCAGCCGCGCCACCAGCGTCGTGATGGCCCTGGTCTTGCCGGATCCGGCACTCGCCTCGATGAGTGTCAGACCTGCGCAATCGAGGGGGACATCGAGCGGGGTGGACATGCTCACTCCCTGGCCAGGGGCGCCAGGAGCGGCACCCAGTCCGCAAAACCGAGGTCCACGGGATGATTCCTGTCCCAGACAAGGGAGAATTCGGCCCTGCTTCCCTCGCCCGGGCCGCCAAATCCATCCAGCCAGGCCTTGTCGACGGCGCCGCGGACCTCTTCACGCTCCCGCGCCGTGCTCTCCTTCCCCTTCCGGGCCCGCCATTCGGCCCACGCGAAGGATGTCTGCGGTGCGAAGGGAAGCGGGGACTTCAGCCCTTCCCTGAAGGCATGGATCCATGGCTCGAGGCCCTGCCCCTGCGGCGGCGCGGCCCATGTCGTGCTCGTCCACACGCTGCCCTCCCGGTGGACGGCGGTCGCACCGGGTGAGAGGTGTCCTGCAGCCGCCAGGGCAAGCTGGCGCAGGTGGATGCCGATCCGGTCGATGGCCCGCAGTCTCCCCGGACGCCACCACACAAGGCCTTCCGGGCCCGTGTGCGGGACGGACCCGATCACGCGGCAGCCCGCGACCTTGATGTCGACGGGAACGGGAGCGGACACGAGCGTCTCATGGAAGGGGGCGAGGAGGTCCGCCAGTGCCTCAGTCTCCTCGACCTCGTCACCGATCAGGACAACCCCGGGTTCGCCTGGCGGAAGCCTGCCGGTCGTGACCATCAGGTCCTCGATGTCCCGGGCATCCATGCCGGCAAGGCGCATGTCGGCGATGTCGGCCCGCAACTGGTACGACTCCAGGGCGTCGAGGGAGAAGCGGTCCTCTTCCTCCAGCGCGACGTCCGCGCGGAAGAGGCGGATCCCCAGGCGGTCGCCCAGGAAGGCACGGGCCGGATTGGCAAAGAAACGTTCCAGCTGAGCGAGACCCACCGTCAGGGGCTCGTCATCCGGCAGAACCAGCGGCGTCCTGAAACGGCCGGGATCGGCTTGCTGATCACCCGGGCCCGCGAGGGCGCGGGCCATGTCGCACATGGAGGCCGCATAGCTGAAAAGGCCGGTGTCCGCGCGAAAGTACCGCGAGTCGAAGGGCTGCAGGGGATGCTCGGTCCTGAAGGAGCCGTCCGGAAAGCGTTCGGCCAGATAGTCGACCAGTTCATCGACCACGACGCTGGGCGGGATCGGTGCATCGTCCCTGATACCGCGTCCGCTGTAGGTCACGATGAAGCCGGTTCTGGCCGCCAGCAGCGCTTCGATGACGGAGAACCGGTCCTCGTAGCGGATGTCCCGGTCACCTCTCTGACGGGGGCTGTTGGCCACGAGATCGAAGGTGGAGGGGCGTGGCGTGGCGGGAAAGACATCGCTGTTCATGCCCACCAGGCACACGATTCGCGATGGCAGGGGCTGTCCTTCGGCGAGCCGGCTCAGGGTGACGCCGTCACCCAGCCAGGCCGAGTCCGGGGCGGGCGCGTTCGCAAGGCTGTGAAGGACATCGCGGACGACCTCGAAGGAAAGGGCCGCGCTGCCCTGGATCGCCTGGTCCTCGAACTGCCTGATGGTTCTGCGCAGGGCATCGACCTCATCCGCTTCGTCTGGCAGGAGCCTGCCGGCCTGCGGCAGGAAGAAGCGGTCGATTGTGTCGTGGAGGGCGACGACCCAGTCTGCGGCCCCGCGTTCCACATCCAGGCTGCTGCGCAGGCTGAAGACGGCCTCGCAATAGGACACGAAACGGCCCAGGACCTGGAAGGCGCTTTCGCCAGCGAACCGGAAACCCCCGCTCTCCAGCCGGCAGGGAGCGATGCCGTGAATCGTCCGGCGGACATCCGCCGCCGCATAGCCGAGAAGAAGGCGGCGCAGGCCCTCGTACCACGTGTTGCGGGACTTCGGATCCTGGCCCTCGTCCCTGCGGTGCTCGCCATCGACGCCCCAGCGGATTGCCGCGGCATGCACCCAGCGGCGAATGTCGACCAGGTCATCCACGTCGATACCGAAACACCGGCAGACCAGCGATGCATCGAGCGGCGCCATCATCTCCTCGGCGCCGCATCGCGAGCGGACCAGGACCAGCAGGTCGAAGAAGGCGCGCAGCGAGGCGGCCTCGACGGACCTGCCGCGCGACAGCGTCACCGGAATCTCGCCGCGCGATTCGAAGACCGACGCGATCGCGGGATCATAGCGTGCGGGATCGGGCGAGAGGATGTGCACATCCGCCGGCTGAATGTCGGGGTTCTTCTCGAAGAGGTCGAGAAGACAGTCGTGGAGAACCTCGGCCTCGCGCGTGGCGGAGTGGCAGGCGTGGACCTGCAGCGATCCGTCGGCCGGCACGCCGTCTGCCCTTTCCTCTCCGGCAAGCCTGAGATCGAGAATGTCGCGCTGAAGATCGGCCAGGCGGTGGCGGCCCTCGGGTT
The DNA here is from genome assembly GCA_022823765.1 of Alphaproteobacteria bacterium. Classification (GTDB taxonomy): domain Bacteria; phylum Pseudomonadota; class Alphaproteobacteria; order SP197; family SP197; genus SP197. The sequence goes on from JAJEHK010000088.1 coordinate 11,233, forward strand.
CGATGAAGCGGTCGAAGTCCCGTGCGTCCTCCATGTCGACGAGGGTATCGAAGGTGTCGCGTCCAATGCGCCCCCAGGCCGCCAGAAGCTCGTTTCCCTCCGTGATGTGAAGCGCGTCGGGATCGTCGTCCCCGGAACGCACGACCGTCTCGAAACGGGTGAAGATGTCACCCCAGTACTGCCTGCAGGGATTGATGAGGCAGTAGTGGACCTCCACCCTGGAGGCGATGCGGCCGAGCAGGTCGAGATAGGAGGGCGACAGGGCCGGAACGGCGAAGAACGTCACGCGCTCGGGCCATTGGGCGGGAACGGTGCCGCCATCCATGGCCGCATGGAAGCGATCAAGAGCATTCACCCAGTGGCCCTTGCCGGCGACGGCCACCAGTTCCTGCCACAATCGCGCCTGCCAGTGAGGGGAATCGCCCGCTTCCCATTCCCTGATCCACTGGGGCCGGTAAAGCAGGCAGCGGTCGAACATCCGGGCAATCTCGCCAGAGAGATCGAATCGCTTGCACGGATCTCCATCCTCCAGGTAGCGCCTGACCGGCGCAGCGACGGGCTTTCTGGCGAACACGGGCAACATGTCGAACAGGCGCCACCGCAGGTTGTCCGGCGCAAAGGGCTGCATGTGGGGCAGATCGGGAACCACGTCCCGGATCATCGACCAGGCAAACTGTGCCGGCAGTTCAAAGCGGTAGTTCGCCGCGATTCCGTTGGCGCGGGCCAGTTCCAGGGAAAGCCAGCGCCGCATGGTCGGATGCGAGACCACCACCCTCTCGGCGGCGAAGGGATTGGCCGGATCCTGCCGCACGCGCGCCGCGAGATCCCCGGCGAGTGCCTCGAGACTGTTGGAATGGTGAATATGCACTCTCGGTTCGCACCCGCAGACATGCCGCCCTGAGGGGTTATGTGGCGTGGTGGCAGACCGGTCAAGGTAATCTCGGGACTTGTTGCGGGCTCGCATTGCCACTATGTGATCGCCATGGTCCTCCAGGCATGGCGCAGCAAACCACCGCTGAAGTGGATCCCCCTTGTCGGCCGGCCCGGCAAGCGTCCGGTGGTCAATGTCCTCAGGCTCGAGGGGCCGATCATGACAGCCTCGCGCATCAGGCGCGGCCTCAGTCTGGCCGGTCTGGAAGCCCTGCTTGACCGTGCCTTCTCGTCAGGCCGGCCCGCGGCCGTCGCCCTCGTCATCAATTCTCCGGGCGGCTCTCCGGTGCAGTCGGCACTCATCGCGGCGCGGATCCGGACACTGGCCGACGAGAAGAATCTCCCTGTCGTCGCCTTCACCGAGGATGTCGCGGCGTCCGGCGGCTACTGGCTTGCCTGCGCCGCGGACGAGATCTATGCCAACCCCAGTTCGATCATCGGCTCGATCGGCGTCATCCATGCCGGGTTCGGTCTCCATGGCTTCCTCGAGAACCATGGCATCGAGCGCCGTCTCCACACCGCCGGTCCCCGCAAGGCGATGCTGGATCCCTTCGTTCCGGAATCCGATGAGGACGTCAAGCGGCTGTCGGCACTCCTGAAGGAGCTGCACGTCACCTTCCGCAATCACGTGCGTGAACGCCGCGGAGACCGCCTGAAGTCCAGCGCCAGGACGCTGTTCTCGGGGGAGTTCTGGACCGGAGACCGGGCCCTGGCCCTGGGTCTCGTCGACGGCATCGGCGACTGCCGTTCCATCATGCGTGAGCGGTTCGGCGACAAGGTCCGGTTCAGGTCCATCGCCAGGCGCCAGCCCCTGGGCGGTCTCCTTGCGCGCGGCAACGTCACGACCGAGGGTCTCGCGGATGACCTCGTGGGCGCCGTGGAGAAGCGATTCCTCTGGCAACGCTACGGTCTTTGAGGGATGTCGATTCCCTTCATCCAGGAAGACGACGTGGAGCGGGGCGTGGCGACACGGGTCTCGCCCCTCGTGCGCCGCATCGTCGCCGACAATCCCTCGGTCTTCACCTATCACGGCACCGGAACCTTCATCGTTGGCGAGGGGGACGTGGCGGTGATTGACGCCGGTCCCGCACTGGCGGGCCACGTCGAGGACATTCTCGATGCCACCCGGGGCGAGACCGTCACGCACCAGTTCATCACGCACACCCACAGCGATCATTCTCCCGCCGCACGGCTCCTCAGGGAAGCGACCGGCGCCGAGATCTGGGCCTATGGCCCGGCCCCCGGAGGCGATGACGGCGCGACACCCGTGGACGAGAGCGAGGATCGCGCCTTTGCTCCCGATCACCTGCTCTGCCACGGCGATCGAATCGACGGGCCAGGATGGACCATCGAGGCCGTGCACACGCCCGGTCACGCCTCCAACCACATGTGCTATGCCCTTGACGAGGAAATGACGCTCTTCTCGGGCGATCACGTCATGGGCTGGTCGACCAGCGTCGTCTCCCCGCCCGACGGCGACATGTCGGCCTATCTCGACAGCCTCGAGCATGTCCTTGAACGCGGTGACGCCATCCTCAGGCCCACCCATGGCGCTGCCATCACCGATCCGGCGGCCTTTGTCAGTGCCCTCATCGACCACCGCAGGATGCGCGACAGGCAGATCATCGCCTGCCTGAATGACGGGATCGGCACCATTGCCGCCATGGTCGAGACGCTCTACGCCACGACCGACCGCCGCCTCTTTCCGGCGGCCCGGCGTTCCGTCCTGGCCCACCTCATCCGCCTGGTCGACCAGGGACGGGTGGCCGCAGACGGCACGCCCGACGAGCGGACCCGTTACCGCCTCAATACTGCGGCATGACAACAAACAGTGCTCCAGGGAGACCTTGACCATGATACAACGACTTGTTTCCGCTTTCGCGGTGGTCGCCGGACTCGGCGCAGTCGGAGCGGCGGCGGATGACAATCCGCAGGTGTTCCTCGATATCGAGATCAACGACGAGCCGGCCGGGCGCATCGTCATCGAGTTGCGAATGGACGTCGCCCCGAAGACGGCGGAGAACTTCCGCCAGCTCGCCACCGGCGAGGCGGGTTTCGGCTACGAGGGTTCACGGTTTCACCGGGTGATTGCCGACTTCATGATCCAGGGAGGCGACTTCACCCGCGGCAACGGAACCGGCGGCAAGTCGATCTACGGCGCCATGTTCGAGGACGAGAACTTCACCCTGAAGCATACCGGCCCGGGCCTCCTGTCGATGGCCAACCGGGGTCCCGACACCAATTCGTCGCAGTTCTTCATCACCACCGTGCCGACGCCGTGGCTTGACGGCAAGCATGTCGTCTTCGGGCATGTCGTCGAGGGCATGGACGTCGTCAGGAAGATCGAGGTGTCCGCAAACAACGCCGCACGGATTGCTGCCTCGGGAGAGCTTGATTGATCAGCCGCATCGCCGCCGCCCTGGTCCTTGTCAGCCTGACCGCGGCGGCGGACGACAGCGAAGCCCTCCTGGAGAGGATCGAGGCCTATCTCGATTCGATCACGTCGCTTGAATCACGGTTCGTCCAGACGAACCAGGACATGACGCACCTCTCCGGATCGTTCCAGCTCAAGCGGCCGCATTTTCTTCGCTTCGCCTATGACGATCCGCCGACCCTGATCATCGCCAGGGGAGAGCGCCTCGTGTTTCGCGATGGCGAAACCGGAGAGATCACGGAAGGTTCGGTCGACGGCACGCCGGCCGAGTTCCTGCTGCGCCCGCAAGTCCGGTTCGGCGATGACGTGCGGGTCGCCGACATGAGGCGGGACAGCGGCCTCGTGGCCGTCACCCTGGAATCGGCGGACGAACCGGGCACGGGTTCGATCTCGCTGATTCTCGCCGAGGACCCCCTCGCCCTCGAACAGTGGCTGGTTCGCGATCCCCAGGGCGTGGTCACGCGGATCACGCTCGTCAGTCCCCGCTTCGGCGTCGAACTCGACAACAGTCTCTTCGAGATCGACAGCGGCCCCTGACGCTCAGGCAGCCTGGCGCCGGTTCGTCTCGACGAGATCGAGCCAGCGGCCGGAAACGGCATCGCAGAAGGTCTGCGCGCTTGCCTCGTGACTGGCGAAGTGCTCCGGCCATCGGGCGTGAAAGTCGGGGTCGGTCTCGAGGAGGGAATCGTTCATCTGCGGCCACCACTCCTCCCACAACTCCCTCGAACACTCGAAGTGGCACTGGAAACCGTAGCTTGCGCCAAGGCGGAAGACCTGGTTGCGGCACTGCCCGCCTGTCATGAGGAGCGTGGCCTCCCTGGGTATGTCGAATGTATCCTCGTGGTACTCCAGAATCCTGACAGGACCGATTCCCTTCAGCAGCGGATCGCTGCCGGCGGCTTCGGTCGGCTCGAGTTCGTTGAATCCGATTTCCGTCCAGCCCTGCCTCCTGACCCGGGCGCCGAGTCCCCGGGCGAGAATCTGGCTACCGAGACAGACCCCGAGAACCGGTCGCGAGGCTTCGTGAAACGCCGCTGCCAGACGCGCCGCATCGCCGAGGTAGGGATAGCCGGCATCGTCCTCGGCATGCTGCGGACCGCCGAGCATGACCAGGCCATCCCAGCCATCCGGCTCCCGCGGCAGCGCTTCTCCTTCTTCCGGACGCACGTAGACCGTCTTGACGCCGCATCTATCGAAGGTGGCGGCGATGGCCCCGAGGTGGCAGGTCGGCCAGAACTCGATGGCGAGGATGGACACCATGGCATGTACCTCCATCACTGAAGCTTGCAGGGAATCCCGGCTGGTTCAAGACACCCGCAGTCATGCGTTTTTTGCGTATCTCGGTTTCAAGATATGCATTTGAACTTTTCCGATTCACATTCCATTTAGGACGATGCTGGAGGCACTGTTTCCTCCCTCAGATACGGCTTTGGATCCTCCTCGGCGCGCTCCTGGCGCGTTTGTCCTTGCCGCAATGCCTCCGGCCCCTCCTCCCCTGGTTGACAGCACCCCTCCCGCAAGGGGAACAATCGTTCATGGTGACGCTGAAGAACCTCGAGCTGGTCGCACGGGGCAAGGTGCGCGACCTCTATCGCCTCGACACATGCCTGCTCATGGTGGCGAGCGATCGCATCTCCGCCTTCGACGTGGTGATGCCGACGCCCATTCCCGACAAGGGCAGGATCCTCACCCGTCTTTCCCTCTTCTGGTTCCACCTTCTGCGGCCCGTCGTCGCCAACCACGTGGTTTCCACCGACCTCTCCGGCCTCGACCTGGCGGACGAGGACCGCTCCTGGCTCGACGGGCGCAGCATGATCGTGAAGGAGGCGGAGGTTCTGCCCGTGGAGTGCGTCGTCCGCGGCTATCTCGCCGGCAGCGGCTGGAAGGACTACCAGGCGAATGGCGCCATTGCCGGGCTGCGGCTGCCCCGGGGCCTGCGACACGGCGACAGGCTTCCCGAACCCGTCTTCACTCCCTCGACCAAGGCGCCGGCGGGGGCGCATGACGAGACCATCACCTTTGCCGGTGTCGCCGACAGGCTTGGAACCGAATGTGCCGGACGGCTGCGCTCCCTCTCCCTTGAACTCTACGGGCAAGCGCATGCGGAAGCCGGCAGGCGCGGCATCATTCTCGCCGACACCAAGTTCGAGTTCGGCATCATCGACGGCGACATCGCCCTCGTTGACGAGTGTCTGACCAGCGACAGTTCCCGCTTCTGGCCGGCCGATCGCTGGCAACCCGGCACCTCGCCAGTCTCGCTCGACAAGCAGATCCTGCGCGCATGGCTCGAGACGCAGACGTCCTGGGCGAAAACGCCACCGGGGCCCGATATTCCTGAGGAGATCGTCGAGCGCGTCCGCCACGGCTACATCGAGGCCTGCGAGCGGCTGACCGGTCAACCCTTCTCCTGATCCCGTCACGTTGCCTTGAAGGGCAAGGCGCGGCATGTTGGCAGCGTGATGTCCGGGGGGTGAATTGCCGTGCCCAGCGCCAACCATCTCGACTGCCGTCGCACCCTGACGGTCGACGGCACGCCATACGAGTACTTCAGCCTGGAAGAGGCCGAGCGGAAACTGGGAGGCGTCGGCCGGTTGCCCGTTTCGCTCAAGATTCTGCTGGAAAACCTGCTGCGCCACGAGGATGGCGATACCGTCACCGCCGATGACATCGCCGCGCTTGCCGGCTGGGCAGAGACGCGGTCCGTCTCGCGGGAAATCGCCTTCAGGCCGGTGCGTGTTCTCATGCAGGACTTCACCGGTGTGCCGGCGGTGGTCGACCTCGCCGCCATGCGCGACGCCATGGTCTCTCTCGGCGGCGATCCGGACCGCATCAATCCCCTGACCCCCGTCGATCTCGTCATCGATCACTCGGTCCAGGTGGACCGCTTCGCCAGCTCGGACGCCTTCAGGCACAACGTCGACCGGGAAATGGAACGCAACCAGGAACGCTACCGGTTCCTGCGCTGGGCCCAGACGGCATTCGACAACCTGCGGGTGGTGCCTCCGGGAACCGGCATCTGCCACCAGGTCAACGTCGAATACCTGGCGCAGGTGGTGTGGACCGGCGATGGCGTCGCCTGCCCGGACACCCTGGTCGGGACTGACAGTCACACCACGATGGTGAACGCCCTCGCGGTTCTCGGCTGGGGTGTCGGCGGTATCGAGGCGGAAGCCGCGATGCTGGGTCAACCGATCTCGATGCTGATTCCCGAGGTCGTCGGCTTTCGTCTCGGCGGAAAGCCGCGGGAAGGGACGACCGCCACCGATCTCGTCCTGAAGGTGACGGAGATGCTGCGGGCCCGGGGTGTCGTCGGCAGGTTTGTCGAATTCACCGGCGACGGGCTCCGATACCTCTCCCTGGCGGACCGCGCCACGGTATCCAACATGGCGCCCGAGTACGGCGCCACGGCGGGGCTCTTTCCGATCGACGGGCAGACCATCGACTACCTTGCCTTTTCGGGTCGTCCGGAGGCGCAGGTCCGTCTCGTCGAGGCCTACGCCAAGGAACAGGGGTTGTGGCGCGTCGACGACGGCGCGGAACCGCTCTATACCGATGTCCTCGAACTCGATCTCGGAGACGTCGAGCCCGGCCTTGCCGGTCCGAAGCGACCACAGGACCGCATCGTTCTTTCCGATGCCGGCAGCGCATTCCGCAAGGTGATGGCCGAAGCGGGCCGCGACGCCGACAACCCGGTCTCGACGGACATGGCCGACGGCAACCGGCTGAGCGACGGGGATGTCGTCATCGCCGCCATCACGAGTTGCACCAACACGTCCAATCCTTCGGTGATGATCGCCGCCGGACTTGTCGCCAGAAAGGCTCTCGAACACGGCATCAGGACCAGACCCTGGGTCAAGACGTCCCTGGCGCCGGGAAGCCAGGTGGTGACCGACTATCTCCGCGAGGCCGGACTTCTCGAGCCCCTCGAGGAACAGGGCTTCCACATCGTCGGCTATGGATGCACGACCTGCATCGGAAACTCCGGCCCCCTGCCACAGGCTGTCGAGGAGGCGATCGAGGGAAGCGATCTCGTCGTCGCCTCGGTGCTCTCGGGAAACCGGAACTTCGAGGGCCGGGTCCACGCGCTCACCAGGGCGAACTACCTGGCCTCACCGCCGCTGGTGGTGGCCTACGCCCTGGCGGGCACGATGGCGATCGACATCACGTCCGAACCTCTGGGTAGGGGGGATGACGGTGAACCCGTCTATCTGAAGGACATCTGGCCGTCGAACGACGAGATCGGGGAGGCCATCGGCCGCCATCTCACGCCCGACATGTTCAAGAAGCGCTACGCCGACGTCTTCAGCGGCGACGATGCCTGGAACGCTTTCGCCATTCCCGAGGGCCGCGGTTACGCATGGGACGCGGGAAGCACCTACATCCATCGTCCGCCCTTCTTCGACGACATGCCGCGCCGACCGGCTTCCAGCGGCGACAACATCGTCAATGCCAGGGTCCTCGCCCTGCTCGGCGACAGCATCACGACGGATCACATCTCTCCCGCCGGCGGCATCGCATCCGACAGTCCCGCCGCCGCCTGGCTCAACGAACGCCAGGTCGGACAGCGGGACTTCAACAGCTATGGCTCGCGACGCGGCAATCACGAAGTGATGATGCGGGGGACCTTCGCCAACATTCGCTTGAGGAACCTGCTCCTTCCCGGATCCGAGGGTGGCGTCACGCGTCACCAGGGGAGCGGCGACGAGATGTCGATCTTCGCGGCGGCGATGCGCTACCGCGACGAAGGCGTGCCTCTCGTCATTGTCTCGGGACGTGAATACGGCACCGGTTCGTCACGCGACTGGGCCGCCAAGGGAACCGCCCTCTTAGGCGTGAAGGCGGTCATCGCCGAGAGCTTCGAGCGCATTCACCGCTCCAACCTCATCGGCATGGGAGTCCTGCCCCTGCAGTTCCGCGATGGCGAGAACCGCGAGAGCCTCGCCCTTGATGGCAGCGAGACATGGACCATCACCGGTCTCGAAGGCGGCATCTCGCCCGGCATGGACGTGCCGGCCACCATCCGCAGATCCGATGGTTCGGCCATCGACACAACTCTCGTCTGCCGGGTCGACACCGGCAACGAGGCCACCTACTACCTCAACGGCGGTATCCTGCACTACGTGCTGCGCCGCACCGCCGGCATCGTCTGACCGGCCTGGCGGACATGCGGGAATCGCCGGAAGGCGGGTCGAGAAGACATCCCGGGCCTGCCGGGCGCAGTCTCGTCATCGCCTTCGGCGTCCTCCTGATGCTGGCGGCGACCGCCGTTCACCCCCGCGCCGAG
>JAJEHK010000255.1 GCA_022823765.1 Alphaproteobacteria bacterium
ATCCAGGAGGCATTCATCGAGGAGCAGGGGTTCCAGTGCGGGTTCTGCACGCCAGGGTTCATCATGACGGCCAAGGCCTTTCTCGACGAGAACCCGGATCCCACCGAGGAAGAGGCCTCGATGGCCATGAGCGGCAACATCTGCCGTTGCGGGGCCCATCCCTACATCGTCAAGTCTGTTCTGAACGCCGCCGAAAGAATGCGGGAACGACACGGGTCGAAGCGAACAACGGGTTCGCGCGGACCTGTGGCCGCCTGAAACCAACCCACTCGAACGGGAGTCGGTGACATGAACGTTCATCACAAGCCCAAGAAGTTCAAGATCGTCGGTCAGGGCATTCCGGTCATTGATGCCCGTGAGAAGGTCACCGGCTCGCTCGAGTACGGGGTCGACTTCGTTCTTCCCCGGATGGTTCACGGCAAGATCAAGCGCAGTACCGTGCCCCATGCCCGGATCAAGCGCATTGACGCCACCAGGGCCATGGCGTTGCCTGGTGTCCTTGGCGTGGTGACCCACGAGGACGCTCCCGGCCTCAACTGGATGGGGGTCTGGGACAACTACCGGGGGCAGATCCTGGACGGCATCTCGCGATTCGTCGGGGACGAGGTCGCCGCGGTTGCCGCAACGTCGGTGGAGATTGCCGACGCCGCCCTTGATCTGATCGACGTCGAATACGAGCCCCTGCCCGCGGTTCTCGATGTGGAGAAGGCGCTTCTCGACGACGCGCCACAGGTTCGCGAAGAGGGCAACGTGCGCGACGAGTATCGCGTAGTCTGGGGCGACCTTGAGGAAGGCGAGAGCGAAGCCGATTACGTCATCGATCAGGAGATGCGCTACAAGGCGCAGAACTACGCGGGCATCGGGCGCAACGCCTGCGTCTGCGACTGGGACGGTGACCAGGTGACCATGTGGACCTCGTCGCAGACGCCGTCGGAGCTGCAGACGGGCATTCATCAGGCCTTCGGGATTCCGATGAGCAACGTGCGGGTGGTGGCGCTTCCCTCGGGCTGCTCGTTCGGACTGTGGTGGAGCAACAACTTCATGATGGTGACGGCCCTTCTTGCGAAGAAGGTGCGCAAGCCGGTGAAGATCGAGTTGACGAGCCAGGAATGCATGGCCGCCGTGAAGCGCCGCCACATCGAGATCACGCGCGGGCGCATGGGGGTGACGAAGGACGGCACGCTGACCATGGCGGACTTTTCTCACCTGATGGACAACGGCGCTTACGGCTTCAAGACGGACGTCTACTTCTTCTGCTGCGACCTCTGGGGAGGGGCGCGGAACGGCGACTACCGCGTGCGCGGTGTCAACACGAACCTCGTCACCTCGGGCTGCATGCGTGCTGTCGGCGATATCACGATGGGCCTGGCGGTCGAACGCCTTGCTGACAAGTGTGCTGAGACAGTCGACATGGATCCCCTCGAGTTCCGCATCAAGAACCAGATCAAGTCCGGTCAGCAGCTGCGGATGCAGGAACCGCGGCAACACATGAAGGGCAATCTGACGGATTACATCGACGGTCTGACAGAGGAGCAGACGGGCAATTGGCCGAAGATGTTCCATCTCTCCAGCGGTTCGACACACGAACTCCTGCTCCAGGGAGCGGAGAAGTTCCGCTGGCGCGAGCGCTGGAAGGGCTGGGGCGTGCCGACCCGGGTGAAGGGTTCGAAGCGCTGGGGTGTCGGTGTCGGCACCGGCGCCCACTGCTGCGGCGTCGAGTTTGGCGGCAACACCTCATCGGTGGTGCGCGTGAACCATGACGGCAGCGTCAACGTCTTCAGTGCCGCCGGTCGCCAGGGCCAGGGCAGCGAGACCACACTTGTCCAGGTGGCCGCCGAAGAGATGGGCGTTCCCGTGGAGAAGGTCAGCATTGTCACCGGCGACACGTACGTTGTGCCGTGGGCCTCGGGATCTTCGGCCAGCACCACGATGTTCCGGACCGGATGGGCCACCAGGGAGGCATGCCGGGACGCAAAGACCCAGCTTCTGAAGATTGCCGCCAGGGAGTTCTTCGATGGAATCGACCACGAGAAGCTCGACATCGAGGATGGCATCATCCACGTGGCGGACGATCCGGCCGACAACCGCCGGGTGAGCATTGACGAGATGATGAACGTGCTCTGCTCGGATTCCCTGTCGCAGACCTCCGTGATCACGGGCCGGCCCAACGGGGTCATGCCGCCGACCATCGCCTTCGCGCGACAGTGGGCTGCCCAGTTCGCCGAGGTCGAGGTCGACGTCGGGACCGGCGAAATCAGGATCACGGACTATCTCGCCGGCCAGGACAGCGGCACCGTCATGAATCCGAAGGTGCTGAAGAACCAGGTCATCGGCGGTGCGATCTGCGGTGCCGGTTTCGTGCTCTACGAGGGCATGGAGTTCGACCCCGCCGACGGCCGGGTCCTGAACGACAGTCTGCTCGACTACAAGCTTCTGCGCACCGGTGACTTTCCGTCCGACGTCGAGGTCTTCTTCGTCGAATCCCAGGATCCGGTCGGGCCCTTCGGTGCACGCGGTGCCGGTGAATCGCCGGCGGCCGCTGCCGGACCGGCGATCTGCCAGGCGGTGCACAATGCCATCGGCGTCTGGGTGGACGTCCCCATGACCCCCGAAGCCGTCATGCGGGCGATCAAGGAGAACACGGAGCCCGTGGCCCTGGCGTCCTGACGGGCTCCTGTCTGCCGGACGTGTTGCCCGCCTGCAGGCGTCTCGCCGGGTCATGCTTGCGGCCACTGGCGGCGGCGAGGTCGGGGATTGAAGGGTGCCGTTCCTTCAACCTGCGCAAGACGTGACCCGTCGCCAATCCGAACCCGGGCGCTCGGCCAGGCGATTTCCCGGTCCTTCGGGCTGCAGCATGTCGACCGCACCTCGTTGATTCGCCGGGTTCGGGGACCCTGACTGCGGGTGACGATCCCGGAGGCAGGTGCTGTCACCGATTGCGGCACGCGGCTGAACCGGAGTGAGTGGTGTGCGTCGGGCCATGGACGTTGCGTTGGCCCGGGCGATGGTCAAGTGTTCGAGATGACTGAGGGAGGTGGAGTCATGAGGGTTCGCGCGGCCATCGTTGACAAGTTGAGGCGAGCGCTGGAGCCGGACGAGCTCGAGGTCTTCGACGAATCACACCTTCATGCCGGCCATGCCGGGGCCCGCGAGGAAGGCGAAAGCCACTTTCGCGTGCGCATTGTCTCGCCGGCTTTCGCCGGCCTCGGCCGTGTCGCCCGGCAGAGGCTTGTCTACCGTGCACTGGCCGAGGAGATGGCGAGCGACATTCACGCGCTGGCGATCGATGCGCGCGCTCCCGGCGAAACCCGTTGAGCCAGACGGCCAGGGACACATGACGAAATCCCCAGGCGAACGAGCGCGGTGTGCACCATGGCCTGGTTGCTCGTCACGACCGCCCGGTTCGTGCGCCGTTCGAGTTCGTCGATGATTTCGACGGCACGCATGTCGGTGCAGGAAAGGACGATGGCATCGGCATCGGCATGGCTGGCCCGCAGACCCAGTTCGAGAACGTCGGCCGGTGTGAGATCGCCCTGGCCGTAGCTCCCGAGGTCGCGGCCGACGTCGGCGGTGTTGACGACCTCGAAGCCGGCGTCATTGAGGAATGCCGCGCCCTCGAGATTGAGCGTCCTCGTGTATGGTGAGGCAAAGGCGACGCGCCGGGCATCGAGTTCCTCGAGGGCGCTGATGAGCGCACCGGCAGCCGTCACGGCGGGAACACCTGCCTCGGCCTCGATGGCATGGCGGAAGTCGCGATCCATGGCAGGCCCCGAGGCGAGCGTCGCCGATGTGCAGCCGTAGAGAAGGATATCGGGCCGCGCCGCCATGATGAGACCGAGCACATCACTCAGCCCGGCGCGGGCGAAACGGCGCATTTCGTCGGAATCGGGGATGCGGTCGAGATCGTAGCCACCGGCGCGCGTCACGTGAAAGGAGACACCAGGCGGGCGCAGCAGAGCGAGATCGGCCTCGAGATTGGTGTTCGAAAAGGGCGTTATGACGCCGATGCGCGCCAGCCCGCGTGTATGAGAGGCCTTCATCAACCCTTGCCCGTGTACCAGTCAGGGAATTCCCTTTCGACCACCGGTCCGTCGGAGGCCCAGGCATGACAGCCATCGATGACCCAGGGTTTCCTTGTGCTGTCGACGGGTTTTCCGGAACGCCGGCGGCCATACATCGCCTGCATGGCGACGGTCCCCAGCCGGCCCAGCATCTCGGCGATGTGCGTGCATCCACGGGTGCCGCCGAAGAGATCGCGCACCTGGCGATTCCAGCCCGGTCCGATCCTCACGCCCACGAGCCCGGCGTAGTCGGGCTCGATGGCCGGACAGATGGCAAAGGGTGTCTTCTCCATCCTGACGGCAACGTCCCGGATTTCGAACGCGTGATCGACGGTGAGGCGCAGCCACATGCCGTGGATCGGATCTCCGGGCTCGATCGTTCCGCGGTCCCTGTTGGGTATCGCGTAGGTCTTGGTGTCGCTCAGGCTGGCTTCGAGATCCCACAACCCGTCGTCGCGTTCGTAGGCCTCACAGAAAATCTGGCGTCTGTGAATGAGCCTCCGGGTATCAGGTTCCGGTGATGGCATGCCTCGGTCCGCGTCCATTGTGCATCGCAACATTGACGGTGCCTCGCCCGTATTGCAAGAGACTCACGGGCCCGTCCCTGCCATCCACCAGGCCAGCGGAATGATGGCCGGCAAGAGGCAGAGGACCGCGACGGTCGACACGACGACATAGCTTGCCACCTCGTCCGGCGAACGGTTGTAGCGCACCGACGCAAGGTAGTTGAAGACCGCTCCGGGCATCACGCAGCAGATCACCACCACTCCGCGCGCCGTTCCGTCAAGGCCGAGGATGGCGATGAGGGCCCACGCCACGCCCAGCCCGGCGACGACCCGCAGGATCGCCAGCACCAGGGGACGGGCGATGGTGGACACCCTGAACCGGGCGAGGGACGTACCGAGCAGGATCAGCATCATGGGAATGGTCAGTCCGCCCACCAGATCCGTGGTGTTGGTAAGCCAGGTTGGCGGTGCGGTTCCGGAAAGGGTGAAGGCCAGCGCCACGGCGATGGCGTAGACATGGGGCGTCTTGGCGATCATGCCAAGCGAGGCCCGTCCGGACATCAGCCAGAAGTGGACGGTGAAGAAGAGCACCGACTGTGTGGCAAACATGATGAGGCCGAGCTCGAGGCCGGCATCGCCGAAGGCAAAGAGATTGAGCGGCAGGCCGAGATTGCCGAGATTGCCGAACACGACCGGCGGCAGGAAGACACCCGCCGGCAGGGCCGTCAGCCTGATCAGCAGACGACCCGATGCCAGAAACGCGCCGATCATGAGCAGGGCGGCGAGAACCATGATCCCGAGTTCCACGGCCGGCACGACGAGCGTCGAGAGCGTCGAAAACACGAGGCACGGAGTGCCGACATTGAGGATGACCGGTGTCAACCGGTCGGGTTCAACCGGCCTCCCCCAGCGAGCCCAGGCCACTCCGACGAGGATCGTTGCCAGGACCGGAACGAGGACCGGTACCAGCGCATCGACAAGGGCCAAGAGTCCGCTCCGGTCAGTCTTCGGACGTCTCTCCGGTGGGGGGTGTCACGCGCAGCTGGACAATCTGGTTGCGTTGGCGCTCAAGCACCTCGAAGCGAAAGTTGTGGAACTCGAAGACCTGTCCGGCATCCGGAATCTGCTGGGCCTCCTGAATCACCAGGCCGGCGATGGTGATGGCGCCGTCTTCCGGGAGATTCCAGTCGAACTCCCGGTTGAGGTCGCGGATGGTGGCGGCGCCGTTCAGTATCAGGGTTCCGTCCTCGCCGATCTTCGCATCGACCTCCGGGACATCGTGCTCATCCTCGATGTCGCCGACGATCTCCTCGAGGATGTCCTCGAGTGTGACGACTCCCATGATGCCGCCGTACTGGTCAACGACGACCGCGAAGTGGAGCTGACGCTCGCGGAACACGGTCAGTTGTTCGCTCAGCGACGTGGTGTCCGGCGCGAACCATGGTTCAGTGGCAACCTCCTTGATGTCGAACACGCCCTTGTCGCGGTGGCGATAGAGTGCACGCGCGAGACTCTTGGCGTGCAGGATGCCGACGATGTTGTCGGGATCGTCGCGCCACAGGGGGATGCGTGTGTGGGAGCTCGCCAACGCCGCCTCGATGATGTTCTCCAGAGGCTCGTCGGCATTGATGGTCTCCATGGAACGACGGTGGGTCATGACTTCGCCGATGACGACGTCCGAGAGATCGAGGACACCGTCGAGCATGGCATGCTGGTCCTTCACCAGTCCGCCTTCGTGCCGGTAGAGATCGAGGATGCTCCGCAGTTCCTCGTCCGAGGGAATCGTCTCGTCACGGGAATCCCGGGCTCCGGCAAGGCGGAACATGATCTGGACCACTCCCTGGAGCGCCCAGGTGAGTGGCTGGGCCAGCCACACGACGCCTCTCATGAAGGGGGCGACGGTGAGGGCGACGAACTCGGCGTTCCTGATGGCGTAGGTCTTGGGCATGATCTCGGCAAAGATCACCACCACGACGGTCATGGCGGCGATGGCGTAGGCAACGCCGGCCTCGCCCACCAGCGCCGTGAAGACGTAGGTGGCCATCGATGCCACGGCGATGTTGAAGAGATTGTTCCCGATCAGAATGGCGCTGATCAGGTGTTCGCGGTCCTCCATCAGTGCGGTCGCCCGCGCCGCCCTTCGATCCCCGGCAAGCCCGAGGCCGTGAATCCTGGACCGATTGGCTGCGGTCAGCGCCGTTTCGGAGCCCGAAAACACGGCCGAAAAGACAAGAAGGACCACAATCAGGACGAAGTAGACTTCCAGGAGATCAGTCATCGTGTGCCATCCGCAAGGTGCGTTTTGAGTGTGTCAGGTTCTGTCTTGCGGCGTAGCTGATCCGCAAGACGGTGGGTTGCCCGCCGGTCGATGACCGGCAACGATGGATCGTCATCAACGCAAGGGAGCATTGTCTTGTCCGTTCTCAGCGACCCCGAAGACTGGTGGATGTCCCCCGTCGACTATGCCCGGCGGCTCAGCGGATTGACCGTCAATCTTCTTTCGCGTGATGTCGAGGCCGTCGTGCCGTTCCACACCCGTGTGCTGGGAGCGACGGCGGAGTATGTCTGTGTGGACTTCGCGTCCTTTGCCTTTGGCGAGGCCACGTGGATGGTGCATGCCGATCACACCTATGACGGACACCCGCTGCTTGCCAGTCTTGGTGCCGGTCACATGCGAGGGGTCGGCGCCGAACTGCGTCTCCATGGCCGTGATCCGGATGCGGCCTGTCAGGCGGCCGGAGAACTTGGTGCCACCATCATCGAACCGGCGACCACCAAGCCCCACGGCACGCGCGAAGCCTTCATCCTGGACCCCGATGGCTACCTCTGGGTGCCAGACATCCTTGCCTGATTGAGCGGTCTCGCTGGGTGCCAGGTCCTGCACGATCACGTCGTCCGGGCCAGTGTCGATGCCAGGAACTCCTCGACCCTGTGGAGAGCGACATCGCGGGTCAGGAAGGCCTCGCCGATGCCCCGCACAAGGACGAATGCAACCCTGCCCCCGGCTACCTTCTTGTCCTGGGCCATGTGGTGCACGAGCTCTCCGGCATCGAGGGTTCCGATCCCGAGTCCGGCAGGGTGGACAGGCAATCCGGTCCGGGCAAGGTGATGGCGCACGCGGACGGCATCTGCGGCCGGACACAATCCGAGATCGACGGAAAGATCGAACGCCATGACCATGCCGATGGCAACTGCCTCGCCGTGAAGCAGACGACCGTCGTAGCCGCAGGCTGTTTCCAGGGCATGGGCGAATGTGTGTCCGAGATTGAGGAGGGCTCTCCCCGCGTCTTCCCTTTCGTCCCGGGCGACGATTGCCGCCTTGGCGGCGCAGCTCTCCTCGACGGCGTGCTGCAGGTGGAAAGCGCTGCCGGACAGCACTGACTCACCGTGATCCTCCAACCATTCGAAGAAGGACCGGTTGCCGAGAAGACCGTACTTCACCACTTCGGCGTAGCCGGCGCGCCGCTCACGTGGCGGCAGTGTCGCCAGCACTTCCGTGTCGGCGAGAACCAGAAGTGGCTGGTGGAACGTACCGACGAGATTCTTGCCGTGACGCGTGTCGATACCGGTCTTTCCGCCGACGGAGCTGTCCACCTGGGCGAGCAGGGTGGTGGGGATCTGGACGAGAGAGACGCCGCGGCGCAGCAGGCTCGCCGACAGCCCGGCCAGATCGCCGATGACTCCGCCGCCAAGCGCCACCACGCCGTCGCCACGCTCGATCCCCGCATCGAGGAGATCGTCAAGCAGGTTCTCGAGATGACGGAATGACTTGGTCTTCTCCCCCGGTGGCAGGATCACGTTGTGACAGCGTATACCGGCCCGCACCAGGGACGCTTCCAGGGTTGCGAGATGGAGACCGGCGACGGTCTCGTCGGTGACCACCGCAACGCACCCCGGACCCCAGGCGGTGGCGATGCGCTGCCCCGCTTCCTCGAGAAGGCCCTGGCCGATGACGATGTCATACGTCCGCTCGCCGAGCGGAACACGGATCACTGCCGGGTCTGTCATCGTGCCTGGTGCCCCTTCAGGGCCCGGATGATGTTCCGGGCCACCACATCCTCATCATCAATATCACTGTCGACGACCGTCGTGGCGAGAGCATAGACCGGAGAGCGTTCCTCGATCAGCCTCTCGAGGATGACAAGGGGATCTCCGCGGGAGAGCAGGGGTCGCGTGCGATCGGTGCCGACGCGGCGCAGGAGGGTGTCGGGACCGGCGCGCAGCCACACCGTGTGAGCTTCCTTCAGGATGTGATCCCGCGTCGCCTCGTTCATGAGAGCACCGCCACCGGAAGCGATGACACCCGGACCGGATCGCAGCAGGCGCATGATGACGCGGTGCTCGGCGCTGCGGAACTCCCTCTCGCCGTACCGCTCGAAGATGTCTGCCACCGAAGCTCCTGCCGCCTTCTCGATCTCCTCGTCCGAATCCCTGAAGGGAAGGGCGAGCCTCGCTGCCAGGCGCCTGCCCACACTCGTCTTTCCTGCGCCCATCATCCCGACAAGGACGATGGGCCGGTCTGCCTTCACCACGCCTTCTCCGGCGGCAACAATTGCCGCATCCCTGCCATAAACGTATAGATTGTACTTCCTGATGTGTTCAACGTTCTACGACTGCGCCCAGCCATGCGATTGATCAAGCGCTTCCTCATCCTGATGGTTCTCCTCGCCGTTGCGGGCGGAGCCGGTTACCTCGCCGTGTGGGACATCCAGTCCCCGATGCGCACGATTGTCGAGGATGTTCCCGATGACAGGTTTGACAACTAGACGTCTTCTCGGCGCCGGACTCGTTGCCGCCGCCATGCTGGCCACGGCCGGTGTGCGTGGTCAGGACGCCGAACCCCTCGTCATCATTCCCCTCGAGCCGGTTGAACTCGACATCACGCCTCTCGAACCGGCTGAACCCGACGTCACGTCCTCCGGAGCGGTCGAATCGATCGAAGTGGTTGAGGACATCGTTGATCCGGCGCCGGAGACGGTGCTGCTGCAGCCGGAAGAGCCGGCGGCTGACGGCCTCGAGGTGGATGCCCTTCCGGCCCTTGATGCCGGTCGTATGGGGACCATCGGCGAGGCGACAGGCGGATTCTCCCGAGACCTTTGGCAGAACAGTGATGGCGCCTTCATCGCCTCCCTCATGGGCATGCTCGGATTCGGGACCGAGAGAGTGCCCGACCTGGCGCGGCGCCTGCTGCTGACCACGGCCGATCCCCCGGACGATGCGGTGGACGACTGGCTGGGGATGAGGATTGAAGCCCTGATTGCACTGGGCCTCACTGACGATGCCGCGGATCTCATGCAGCGTGCCGGGCGCCGGGCTCTGCAGGGAGCGGGCAACAAGGGAAAGATCGACGTCCTCCTGCTTGCCGGCGATGGCGAGGAGGCATGCCAGGAGGTCCGCACGCAGCTTGACGAGAACGATGACCCCTATCTGGCCACCGCGCTGGTGTTCTGTCAGCGCCTGGAAGGCGCCCATGCTGCCGCGGAACTGAGTCTGTCCGTGCTCCAGGATGCCGGTGTAGCCATCGACCCCCGCTATCTGGTGCTGGACCGGGCGCTGGCGACATCCACACCCGTGGATCTCGTCACGCTTGGCAACGTCACGCCTCTCATGTTTGCCATGGCTCTCGCCGGTGCCGCGGAGGTTTCCCCCGGATTTCTCGATCACGCGTCGTTGCCCGTCCTGCGAGCGATTGCCGATCGCCCCGGACTTCCAGTCGCCCTGCGGCTCGCTGCCGCGGAGCGGGCCACAGCCCGTGGTTTCATGGCGCCGGCCGACCTTGCCTCCCTTTACCTTGAGGGCGGTCCTTCCACTGACGCGCAAGCGGACACGGTCATTCGGGCACAGATATTCCAGGAGCTGAAGGGTGCGGTGCTGGTGGAGGACAGGGCGAGGCTCATCGCCTCGTTCGTCCAACTCGGAGCAAGGGCTCCGGAGCCCTGGGTGTTCCGGGCCGTGGCCATGGTGGCGGCCACCGAGGTTGCCACACTGGCTCCGGGTGACGGGCTTGGCTGGTTCTCGACCCAGGCGGTCCTCACGCTGCTGGCGGCGGGAGCGGCAGAGGACGCTGCCCGTTGGTGGCCCCTCATCGAACAGCGTGCGCTCCTCGATCACGCGGCGGCGGCGGAAGCGGCCGTCTTCTGGCCGCTGCTCCGGTTGTGGATGGGCGATGACCTCCTCGACGACGGCACCGCGATGCACACCTGGTGGCGGACGGTCGTCGGAGTCGCACCGGAACGCGCCCGTCGACTTGGAGAGCTCTACCTGGTCCTCCTCGCCGCCCTGGACGACCGGATCGCCGAGCCGATCCTGCACGATGTTCTCCTTGCCACGTCCGGCGACAGACAGTTGGTGCCGCGCGAGAGCGCCGGCGACGCCGGGCTTGTCGTGGCACTCGCCGCAGCTTCCAGGGATGGGCGTCTCGGCGAGACGCTGCTGCTCTCCTCGGTCCTCCTGGCTTCGCAGGATCCCTCCCGCGTGGACGTCCGGAGCGCCGCTGCCGTGATAGGAGCCCTGAAAGCCCTGGGGCTCGAACGCGAGGCGAGGCTTCTGGCTCTCGAGGTCGCTTTCGCCAACGCGGTCTGACAGAACGGGAAGGGAGTCTCCGCATTCATGGCCCGCACGGTGCAACGGTGACGAAGGACAGTCAGGGTCCGGCGGATGCCATCGGTCTCTTCCTCGAGATGATGGTGGTCGAGCGTGGCGCATCCCGCAATACGGTCGAGGCCTATCGTCGGGACCTTGCGGACCTTGCGGGCTACCTGGCGCCTGGTTCCCTTCAGGAGGCCTCGTCCGACGACATCCGCCGCTGGCTCGGCGCACTGCGCCGCCGCGGCGCCAGCGCCGGAACCGCGGCGCGGCGCATGTCGGCTACCCGCCAGTTCTACCGCTTCCTTGCCAGCGAAGAGCTGCGCGGCGACGACCCGGCTGCAAGGCTGGAGTCGCCCCGGTCCGGACCGGCCCTGCCAAGGGTGCTGTCCCAGGACCAGGTCAGCCGTTTGCTGGAGACCGCTCACAGCGGTGACCGGCCGGAAGACCTGCGCCGGGCGGCCCTGGTGGAACTGCTCTATGCAACCGGCCTGCGTGTCTCCGAACTCGTGTCCCTGCCCGCCAGCGCGATCGAGCGCGATGCGCCCTTCATCATCGTGCGCGGAAAGGGGGGGCGTGAACGTCTCGTGCCCATTGGCGAGCGGGCCCTTCGAACCGTCAGAGCGTGGCTTGCCGTACGTCCGGGACCGTCACCATGGCTGTTTCCCTCCCGCGGCGCTTCCGGTCACCTGACGCGCCAGTCCGCGGGCAGGATTCTGAAGCAGCTGGCCATGGACTCGTGTCTTGACCCGGCGGCGGTCTCTCCCCACGTGCTGCGCCATGCTTTCGCCAGCCATCTCCTGGACAACGGCGCAGACCTGCGATCCGTCCAGACCATGCTGGGCCATGCCGACATATCCACCACCCAGATCTACACCCATGTTCTCGAGGAACGCCTCAAGTCTGCCCTGGCCAGGCATCACCCTCTTTCTTGACAGCCACCAGTGGCGCGAGGCATGGACTTGTGCCACTCGTTCACCCCGGGGGAGAACCGGATCATGAGTTTCACCATCATCGACGCCGCTCCGGCTCGGCTCAATCGCAGCGAGCTCGCTGTCCCGGGAAGCCGCACGGAGCTCTTTGCCAAGGCAGCGGCCGGCGATGCCGACGTCGTCTTTCTCGATCTCGAGGATGCGGTTGCGCCGGACGACAAGCCGCAGGCCAGGAAGAACGTGATCGAGGCTGTCAATGACCTCGACTGGGGCTCCAAGACTCTTTCCGTGCGCATCAACGGGCTCGATACCCACTACATGTACCGTGATGTCGTGGACGTGATCGAACAGACCGATGGCCGGCTGGATCTCATCATGATCCCCAAGGTCGGAACGCCAGCCGATGTCTATGCAGTCGACATGCTCGTCACCCAGGTCGAGGACGCGATGGCGCGCACGAAGCGGATCGGCTTCGAGCTCATCATCGAAACGGCACTCGGCATGTCCAACGTCGAGGCGATTGCCGGTGCCAGCGGACGCAACGAGAGCCTGCATTTTGGTGTGGCTGACTATGCCGCCTCGACGCGTGCCCGCATGACAACCATCGGCGGCCCCAATCCCCTCTATGGCGTGCTGACCGACGCCGAGGGCGACGCCCCACGGGACTTTCACTGGGGAGACATGTGGCACTTCGCCATCTCCCGCATGGTCGTGGCGGCCCGGGCACGGGGTCTGAGGCCCATCGACGGCCCCTTCGGCGACTTCCGGGACGCCGACGGCTATCGCGCCCAGGCCAACCGGGCTGCTGCCCTGGGGTGCGAGGGCAAGTGGGCCATTCATCCGGGGCAGATTCCCCTTGCCAACGAAGTGAACAGCCCCTCCGAAAAGGAGGTGACCCAGGCGCAGCGAATTCTCGAAGCCATGGACAAGGCGCAAAGGGAAGGCCAGGGCGCGGTCTCCCTGGACGGCAAGCTGATCGACATCGCGTCGATCAAGCAGGCCGAGGTGATGGTGCGCAAGGCCGAACAGATCAGGTCGGCCGGATAGGGACAGCGTCGCCACCGTCATGCGTCTGGCACTGGAATTCGAGCGGCCTATCGTCGAGCTCGAAAGCAAGATCGAGGAGCTTCGCCGGCTGTCGGTCGACGATGGCGTCAACATTGTGGACGAGGTCAATCGTCTGGAGACGAAGCTCGACCGTCTCCTCGTTCAGACCTATGGCAAACTCAGCCCGTGGCAGAAGACTCAGGTCGCCAGGCACCCGGCACGCCCCCACACGTCGGTCTTCATCTCGTCGCTCATCGAGGATTTCGTCCCGTTCGCCGGAGACCGTCTCTATGGCGAGGATCCCGCCATGCTGGCGGGGATCGGTACCTTCAACGGGCGTCCGGTGGTGGTCATGGGCCACGAGAAAGGCAACGACACGGACAGCAGGGTCCGGCACAACTTCGGCATGGCGCGTCCCGAGGGCTATCGCAAGGCTGCCCGGCTGATGCGCCTGGCGGACCGTTTTGGCCTGGCGGTGATCACCTTTGTCGATACCGCCGGTGCCTATCCGGGAATCGGTGCCGAAGAGAGGGGGCAGGCGGAAGCCATCGCCCGATGCATCGAGACCTGCCTCACCATCCAGGTGCCGCTGGTGTCCGTGGTGATCGGTGAGGGTGGCTCTGGAGGGGCCATCGCCATTGCCGTGGCGGATCGTGTGCTCATGCTCGAACATGCTGTCTATTCCGTGATCTCTCCGGAAGGATGCGCCTCCATCCTGTGGCGCAGCAGCGATGAGGCCGAGACGGCTGCCAATGCCCTGAAGCTGACCGCCAGCGATCTGGAGGGACTGAAGATCATCGACCATGTCGTGAAGGAGCCGCTGGGCGGCGCCCACCGCGATCCCGACGCCGCCATACGCACAGCCTCCGAGGCCATTGCCGCCGCCTTGGAAGAACTCGATCCTCTCGATGGCGATGCCCTCGTCGCCGGACGCCGCGACAAGTTCATGAAGATGGGCCGCCATCTCTCCGCGTGACGCTCGGCACCTCGGAAACCACTGGGCCCCCGGCACCTCACTTGCCGCGCTTCCCGAGGGGACTTGCACCCGACGATGTCGTCGGCTACCTAGACGCCTGAAAAGGCTGGTGCACCCCTAGCTCAACTGGATAGAGCACCTGACTACGGATCAGGAGGTTGGGGGTTCGAATCCTCCGGGGTGCGCCAGTCTTTTTGGGTCTATAAGACTTCGATCTCATGCCAGGCATGATACCGCCCCCGTTGGGGTGCGGAATGTCATGTCGCGGCCTTGTCAGCGGACCACCAGGGCGAGAGCGACGAGGACGAGCAGCACCGTGACGAGCCTGCGGAAGAGCTGCTCCGGCACGCGTCCCGCGATTACCTGACCCAGGAAGGTCCCGGCGACAACGGGCGCTGCCAGCCACAGGCATTCGTCGACGACCCGGTACGGGACGCCCTCTGTGATGCCCTGCAGGGCCAGGGCTGCCGGATAGCAGACCAGGGCGACGATGAGCAGGGTGGCGCGTGTCCGCGCCTTCTTCAGTCCGCTGGCCGAGGCCCAGGCGGCAACTGCAGGACCGGGCATGGCGAGTGTCGCCGTCATGGCGCCGCTCATCAGACCGGTCAGCAGGCGGCCCGCGACGCTGTTTCGACGGACCATGACCCTGCGTTCGTGGACCCCTGTCGAAAGGACCGCCATGGCCAGCACCGCCACGGCCGCCCCCCACTTGAGATCGTCCACCGTCGCAGCGGCGAAGATGAGGGTGCCCACGACCAGCCCGGCGGCAGCGCCGCCCAGGAGATGCTTGAGCAGGGCCGCATCGGCCGCGTCGAGAGACCTGCGGACCAGTATCAGCGATGGAATGGTAGAAAGCACGATGGTCACCTGGATGGCCGCCGTATCGCCCATGGCGATCAGCAGGACCGGTCCGGCGATGATGCCGAACCCCATGCCTGTGGCTGCCTGGAGAAGCGCCGCCAGGAACACCACGGCGATGACGGCAAGCGCAATGGCCGTCATGCGGTACTTCGGCGTGTCACAGGGACGCGGCCCGTTCCCTCAGGACAAACTTCTGTATCTTGCCGGTGGAGGTCTTGGGGAGCTCGCCGAACACCACGTGCTTCGGGCACTTGAAGTGCGCCAGGTTGTCCCGGCAGAAGGCAATGAGGTCGTCCGCCGCGGCCGTCATGTCGGGCCTGAGCGTGACGAAGGCGCACGGCGTTTCACCCCACATGTCGTCAGGGCGCGCCACCACCGCAGCCTCGGCCACGGCCGGATGGCGATAGAGGACGCCCTCAACCTCGATGGTCGAGATGTTCTCTCCTCCGGAGATGATGATGTCCTTGCTGCGATCCCTGATCTCGACATAGCCGTCCGGGTGGGTGACCGCCAGGTCGCCGGTGTGGAACCACCCGCCGCGGAATGATTCGGCGCTTGCCCGGGGATTCTTGAGATAGCCGGACATGGTGATGTTGCCGCGCATCATGATCTCGCCCATGGTCTCGCCATCAGCCGGCACGGGCTCCATGAATTCCGGATCGGCCACCATCATCGCCTCCTGAACGGCATAGGTCACACCCTGGCGGGCCTTCCGGTCGGCCTGCCCGGATGCAGGCAGGTCATCCCATTCGGGATGCCAGGCACACACGGTCGCCGGTCCATAGGTTTCAGTCAGGCCGTAGACATGGGTGATGTCGATGCCGCGTGCCGCCATGCGCTCGAGGACCGCAGCCGGGGGCGCGGCGCCCGCGGTCATCATCTTCACCTGATGACGAATGCCCTGCCACAGGGCCTCGGAGCCGGCCAGCATCATGTTCATGACGACAGGCGCGCCGCAGAGATGCGTGACTCCGTGCTCGCCGATGGCGCCCAGTATCGACTCGGCGGAGAGCGCGCGCAGGAAGACATGCGTTCCTGCCATGGCGGTCACCGTCCACGGGAAACACCAGCCGTTGCAGTGGAACATCGGCAGGGTCCACAGATAGACAGGGTGGTGCGGTATCGACCAGGTGATGGCGTTTCCGAGAGCGTTCAGATAGGCGCCGCGGTGGTGATAGACCACACCCTTGGGATTGCCGGTGGTGCCTGACGTGTAGTTCAGCGCAATCGGCTGCCATTCGTCGTCAGGTCCCGTCCACTGACCTCGTTCCTCTCCTTCTGCGAGCAATTCCTCGTAGGTGAGTTCACCGAGAAGCTGCCCTGCGCCATGGGCCTGGGGATCGTCGATATCGATGACGAGCATCCGGCGCTTCAGACCGGCAAGGGCCTCGCTCACCGTTGGTGACAAGGCCCTGTCGGTGATGAGGACGCTGGCTTCACCGTGTTCGAGAATGAAGCGGATGGCGGCGGCATCGAGGCGGATGTTGAGGGAATTGAGGACGGCGCCCGTCATCGGCACCGCAAGGCTCGCTTCGACGAATTCAGGCAGATTGGGCGCCATGATGGCCACGGTGTCACCCCTCGCCACGCCACGCCGTTGCAGCGCCGAGGCAAGCCTGCGGCAGCGCCCGGCCGTGTCGCGCCATGTCCTCTTCAGCGGGCCGTGGATCACCGCAATCCGGTCCGGCCATACCGCCGCCGTCCGGTTGAGGAACGACACGGGAGACAGTGACACGTGGTTGGCGTCGTTTCGTCCGAGCCCTTCGGTCCAGATGTCAGCCATTGCGCGCCCCTCGCCAAGCCCCGTCCGATTTATCGCCGTCACCGGGATCATTGCAAGCGGGTGACAGGCACTGCACCATGACGGCCATGCAGGTGCCACGCACCACAAGACGGCCTCGCCACATCGTCGACACGTGGTATGACGCGGCGAGTGACGATCCGTCCGTCCTGCAGATCTGGGCCTATACCTCACGCCTTTCTCATCGCGTGGGCGAGATCATCGAACTCCATGTGTCGACGACCGCCGACACCTTTGATCTCGACATTGCAAGGGACGGCCTCGAAACCGTCCCGGTTCACCACGAACCGGATCTTGCCGGCCACTGGCATGCGACTCCGCACGACGTCTCCGCCACCGGCTGTGGCTGGCCGGTTGCCTGGCGCATGACCATTCCCGTCACCTGGCGCCCCGGCGGCTACATCATCACCCTCACGGCACGGCGCGGCGACGAGATGGTCACGTGCGACCATGTCGTCCTCGTCGGGGGCCCAGGTCATGGAGCCGGTGCGCCGGTACTCTTGCTGGCGGCGACACCGACCTGGGTTGCCTACAACGAGTGGGGTGGCTCGAACGCCTACGAGGGAATCTCCGGCGACTCCGGCGACCGGTTCTCGACACATCTGAGCCTTCAGCGGCCGTGGTCGCGCGGCTTTGCGAGGTTGCCGCCCGGAGCGCCGCGGGCCCTTCCCGCGACGCCGCTGCCACAAGGCACGGCGGCGCGTTATCCCTACATGGAATGGGCATGGTCACACGGCTATTCCAAGAAGTACGCGTCGGCCGGATGGGCAAGCTATGAGCGCCACATGGCGCGCTGGCTCGAGGCGGAGGGCTACGAGGTGGACGTGGCGGCGCTCCATGACATTCATGACACGCCGTCCCTGCTGCACCGCCATCGCTGCGCCGTCATCGTCGGACATGATGAATACTGGAGTCGTCCCATGCGCGATGCCATAGACAGGTTTGTCGAGGCGGGTGGCAGGGTGGCCCGGTTTGCCGGGAACTTCTTCTGGCAAGTGAGGCTGGAAGACGAAGGCCGGACCCAGGTCTGCTACAAGTACGTCGCAGTCGAGGAAGACCCCGTCATGGGCACGGCACAGGAACGTCTGGCCACCACGTCATGGGAATCGCCCGAGGTGAACTGGCCCGGATCCCGTACCTTCGGGGTCAACGGTTCGAAGGGTATCTATGCCGGCCTTGGCCACTGTGCCGGCCGCGGCGCCAGTGGATTCACGGTCTATCGCCCGGCCCACTGGGCATTTGCCGATTGCTGTCTCGGCTATGGCGACGTTCTCGGCGCCGACAGCAGGATCTTCGGTTACGAGGTCGACGGTCTTGACCACGTGATCCGCGATGGCCTCCCGTGGCCGGTTCCGGGCAAGGACATACCCGGCGACCTCGAGATCCTGGCCCTGGGTCCTGCTACCACCGTCGAGGCCGATTTCGGGCTGTGGGGAGAGGATCTCTACATCGCCGACCATGACAGACGTTTCCTCGCCCGCATGTTCCATGGCGCGGAAACGCCCGAGGCGCTGGAGAAGGTGACACGGGGCAGTGGCATGATCGTCACCTTTTCCAAGGGGGCCGGCGAGGTCTTCACTGCCGCCACCTGCGAGTGGGTCAACGGCCTGCGCCTCGCCGACCCCGCCGTCTGCCAGGTCACCCGCAACGTCCTCAACCGCTTTCTCGCCTGACAGGGAGGTTCACTGTCCCGGCGTCGGTGTGGAACATGGGCGCACCGGAAACCGACCGGGTGGAGGTCCCGAAGCCACTGACTGCGGCGGCGGTCGAGCATGACGGCAGCAGGCTGCTCGGGTTCGATCTCCGCAACCGGCGGTTTGCGGCGTTCAAGGTCGGGACGCACGAGGTCACCAATGCCCCGCAGGCAGACGCGAGTTCGTGCGGCCCTTTCCATTGTCGCCCCGGCAGGCGCAGGAACCAGTTACAGCCGGGAGCGCTCAAGCTCGATGTCGGCGTTGCGCCAAAGTGAATCGAATTGCCGCTTCACGATGATGGCGTCCTGCACCATGCCCTGCGCCTCGAGAGCCTGTGCCAGACCGAGAGTGGACCAGCCACTCTGCTGGTTCCATTCAAGGTCCTTGCGATAGACGGCTTCCGCTTCTTCCGCGCGCCCGGCGTCGAGTAGTGCCGCGCCCAGATAGAGGCGCATGGACTGGGACCAGTCGGGCGGCTCGGTGTAGTTGTTGGCGTCCTGCAATGCCACCGCCGCCTGAAAATGGGTGATGGCTGCATCGAGGTTGCCCCGGGCTTCGGCGATTTCGCCATGCAGTGCATGGGCAGCCAGCTTCAGCATGTGCGAAGCAGGCGTCGGCCCGACTCCGGTATCGTCGACGCCGTCGGCCTCGGCCTGCGCCTGAATGTTGGCCAGTTCGGCCTCCGCCATATGGAGCTGACCGTCAGTCACGTAAGCACTGCCGAGCACGTAGCTCCACATGCCGTCGAGATACGGTGTGCCGGAGTGGCTCTGTTCGCCTTCCAGGATGCGGTCCCACTTGCCGAAGACCTTGTCCAACAGCCAGGAATGCGCCACCCGTTTTTCGCCTCCCCTGACCGCTTCGGCAACCCGGCCAACACTCTCCACACTGCGCTTGGCGGCTTCGAATGATGCGGCATAGTTGCCTTGCAGCATGTTGGCGTAACGCACGAAATCCAGCGCATGCGGCGCGTGAGACTTGTGCGACAGCGAATAGGTGCCAATCTTCGGAAAGTTGTTGTCACCCCAGATTTCGGCGAACTGCCGATCGACGATCTGGGAACGCACGTTGGCGTCGATGGCCTTTTCGTATTCACCGACACGCAGATAGATGTGGCCGGGCATATGCACCATGTGACCCGAAATCGGAACGGTGCCTTCCAGCTTC
The DNA here is from genome assembly GCA_022823765.1 of Alphaproteobacteria bacterium. Classification (GTDB taxonomy): domain Bacteria; phylum Pseudomonadota; class Alphaproteobacteria; order SP197; family SP197; genus SP197. Next base: position 19,631 of record JAJEHK010000255.1, read on the forward strand.
TGGGCCGAAGGCAGGGCCAGTTCCGGTTCGCCGGAAGCCTCCATCAGATGGATGTAGAGATGATTCGCTCCGGGATGGTCGTGTTCGACTGCCATGGCGGCTTCGAACGCAGCACGCGCCTCAGCGGTGCCGTCTCTGGGTGAACCGTCAGGCTTCCAGTAATCCCAGCTTCTGGTGTTCATGTAGGCTTCGCCGAACATGGAAGCGATATCCGCATCGTCCGGATACTTGTGGTGCAGTTCGCGCATGGCGTTGAGATAGGCCTGATCCCGATCCCGGTCGTCCGCGATGGTCTCCTGGTCGTAGAGCACGAACAGCGCGTTGATCATGTCCCGTTCCCGCTCGGTACCATTGTCGATGCGCTCAAGCGCATTGCGGATGGCCTCGAGGCCTGCACCCTGGGGATCGTCCGGCAGACCGGCATAGCGGCTGTTGGGATTTGGTCCTGCGGCATGGGCCAGGCCGAAGTATGGCATGGGATGGTCCGGGTCGTGGCGGGAAGCCTCCTGGTATGAGGCGATTGACTCCGGAAAGTAGAAACTCCAGGCCATGCGCAGACCCTGGTCGAAAAAGGCCTGGGCTTGCGCCGAATCGGTTGAAATCGGGCTGCTGTACGTGCCGCCTCCAGGGATCAGAATCGCCAGGGCTTCGCCGTCCTGGGCCTCGACCGTCTGCCAGCTCATCGCGGCTGCGAGCCAGCAGGAGGCCACAATCAAGAAACACTTCACTGCTGGCACCTCACAAAATGGATTCTTCAAGGCTCTTCGACCCAACACCGGTCGGCGTCAAAGACATCACGCCCCCGATAGTTCTGCCAGTTCGAGGAATCCGGGAGCCAGGCACAACCGGCTCTCCGGGACGGCGATCCCGGCTCAGGGTCCCGCCCTGACCGCTCAAGGATCCAGGCGTTCGAAACGGCACCGGGAATGGATCTCGATCCAACCCTCGTTGGTGTCACTTGCCGATGCGTCGTAGTTGCACTCCGCTTCGAGACCCGCGTAGGCGCCGTCGGCACCGATCATGCCGTGAGCCCCGGAGGTTCCGCTCCTTTGTGACAGCACGTACAGCTTGCCGTTCGGCAGGTTCAACTCGGACACGGCAACGATGTCGCCATCCGCGATCCAGGCAAGCCCTAGTGCCGTGCCCTTGTGGCCAGCTTCGAAAGGCCTGTCAGCAGGGTCCACGATCTCCACGTCACAGCGGGACTGGCCGGCAGTCGTATCGCCTACCTCGACGTAAGCGGGCTGGCACAGGCTGATGGCGGTGAACTCGCCGGAATCCTCGGCGGCCACCGCTGCGGACGCCGCGATGAGAACGGCGCATGCCAGATTGATTCGCTTCATGCAGGGCTCCCGTCTGTTGCAATCGGCACACACTAGGAGCCGAGCGTCCCGACCGCAACGGATCGGGTTTGGTCCCGTGCGGCCAGCCTGAGCAACGGCTTCGGCGACTCGAACGACAGGGGCTTCGACGCGGTGTCCGATGATGAGTTCAGGGCCAGCAGCCTGTTCGGGAACCCGGAGGACCTGCTCTCCACCGGAGTCCCCCAAACCGGATCATGTTCGAGGAAGTGAAGGCCGGTCTTGGAAGGTTCCATCGCGGCGTCCGGAGGTGGGAGTTTCCGACAAATGCCAAGGCCGGGCCGACACGTCGGTCATCCCCGTTCCCGTCCCGTCAGGACCGGGAGAGACGGCCTCACACTGTCGCCAATTGACATGCTCCACCAATGCTTTATGTGGTCGCGTTCGCCGTGCGGCAGTACCTGCCATTCCAGGAGAGAAAGAGTACGACCATGAAGACGATCCGCCACTTTCTGATCCTTGCCGTTGCGCCGTTCCTGGCGTTCGCGGCGCCCGTCGCGGCAAGCGACGATCGGGGCACCCCCGAGGAGGCGCAGGACATGGTGGCGCGCGCCATCGCCTACTACGACGAGATGGGGGCCGAGGCGGCGCTGGCGAGGTTCAATGCCGATCCGGCGCCGGAGTTCCTGGACCGCGACCTCTACATCTTCATCTATGGGCCTGATGGCTGGCTGGTGGCCCACGGCGTCGACCCCTCGCTTCTGGGAAGGACGTATTCGAGTTTCACGGATGTCGACGGCAAGCAATTCGGCCTGGAGATGCAGCAAACGGCCTCGGCGGACGGAACCTGGGTGGATTACAAGTGGATGAACCCGGCCACAGGAGAGGTCGAGCAAAAGTCGAGCTGGATGGTGTTGCATGACGGCCATCACTTCGGCGTGGGCATCTACAAGCCCTGACCCATAAGTCGTGCGAACAGCCTCGGGTTTGAATGACACATATTATGGCGTTATAATGCGTCAAGAAATGTGGAGTACAGCCATGCGCTTTGAGGAGTTCGTAGAAGACCAGGTGTTTTCACCGACTCTCGTCGCAGAAGTGCTGCGCACTACAAAGTCGGAGGTTGCTGCCACGCTGGGTCTCGGGAGAGACGCATTCGCTCGTGCATCGCGGATCCGGGCGCGGAAGACCCAAAGTCGCATTCGCCAGATGCTGGAGATTCTCAACCGTGTCGAAGCCATAACCGGTTCGCCGCTTGCCGCCTACGCCTGGTTCCGTGCCGAGCCGTTGCCCGGGTTTGGCGGTGTCACGCCTGATCAGCTGCTTCGCCAGGGCCGTGCCGATCATGTGCATGCCTATCTCGACCGGATCATGGCGGGTGGCTACGCTTGAGTTCGTGGGCAACTGATGCGCTTTCAGGGAGTGGTGTACCGGGCACACAATCCACTGTGGTCCTGGGAGCCCCTGTCGGGTGAGGGCGCGCGCCGCCATGGCGGACGTTTCAACCGACGTGGCGTTGCGGCGCTCTACACATCTCTCTCTCCTCTCACCGCAGTCCGCGAAGCACAGCCGCTTGGTCGTCCCATGCAACCGCTCACGCTTTGCGCCTACAAGGTCGATGCCGAACCTGTCTTCGATGCGCTCAGCGAAGAGATGCGTCAGACCCTGAACATTGGCTGGCATGACCTTGCATGCTCTGGTTGGGAAGCTGACATGCTCGCTGGCGCCGTCCCTGCATCGCAGTCTCTGGCTGATCGTCTGGTCGCTGCCGGCTATGTGGGCATGAGGGTTCGGAGCTTTGCCGCCGGCGCGGATGTCGATGATGCCAATCTTGTGATGTGGAGGTGGGGCGCCGAACGACCCGCCAGTGTTGTCCTCATCGACGATGAAGGCAGGCTTGCCGGCGGCCCGGCCCATTGATCGCTCCTGGCCAGGTGCACTCTCACTGGCCTCTTGCCGGCATGACGGTCGTCACAGCATCCCGGCGAGCCTGATGCGCTGAACCTTGCCGGACGGGCCCCTGGGCAGGTCGGCGAGGACATGGATGCGGTCGGGAGCCCGGAAGGCGCCGAGCCTGGCGCGGCAGTGGGCGATGAGTTCATCGGGAGTGACCGTTGCGTCCTTCGCCAGGCAGACGGCGGCCTCGACGCGCTGGCCGTAGTCCGGGCAGTGTCTGGCGAATGCCGCCGCCTCGATGACATCGGGATGGGCGTGAAGTGCGTCATCGACTTCCCGGGGCGCGATGTTCTCGCCTCCCTTGATGATGAGTTCCTTCAGCCTTCCGGTGACATGAACGTAGCCATCGTTGTCCATGGAGCCGATATCGCCGGTCTTCAGCCAGCCATCCTTCGTGAAGGTGTCGCGGGTTGCGTCACCGTCATTGAGATAGCCCAGCATGACATTGGGACCCTTCACGGCGATTTCGCCCGTCTGGCCGGGTCCCAGCACGTGCCCGGCACCATCGATGATGGCCGCCTCGTTGCCGATGGCCTTGCCCGACGAGCCGACCTTGCGCTTTCCGGGAGGCAGGGGATTGGCGAGAATCTGTGCTGCTGTTTCGGTGAGCCCCATGGTCTCGATGAGCACGATCGCAAAACGCTTTTCGAAGGCTCTGTGAACATCGGGAGGAAGCGCCGATGAGGCGGACCGGGCGAACCGGAGACGGCGCAACACCTCTCCGTTCGGTTCGCTGTCGTGATGGAGCAGGCGCGAGACGATGGTCGGGACACAGGAAAACCAGGTAGCGCCATACATGTGGCAGTCATCCCAGAAACGGCTCACGGAAAACCGCCGGCAGACGATCACGGAGCCGCCGGAAACGAGTGGTCCCATCAGCGTCACGCAGAGCCCGTTGATGTGGTAGTGGGGGAGAACGCACAACCCCCGGTCGTCCGGTCCGAGCTGGTGGGCGCATGCCGTGGTCCATCCACCCGCAAGCAGGCTTCGATGGCTGTGCAGCACACCCTTGGGCCGGCCCGTGGTTCCGGAGGTGTACATCAGCAGGGCCTCGTCATCGGCGGAGAACGGCTCCTGGCAGGGGAGCGGTGCACCGGCAAGCTCATCGGCGTCGATGACCGTGAACCCGTCCGCGTCTGCCTCATCGAAGTACGGCCGTGTCTCATGGTCGACAATGGCAATGCGCGCGCCGCTGTGGCGCAGTGTATGGCGGTGGGCGTCGGCACCGGCCGCAAGGTTCAACGGCGTGGCGCGAAAGCCGCCAAGGAACAGTCCGAACAGGACGAGGATGGCCGCCCGCCCGTTGTGAAGGAACGTGACGACACTCTCGCCCCTGGTGGCGCCCGCAGCCGTCAGGGACCCGGCCACCGCTTCCGCTCCCTGGAGCAGACCGCTCCATGTGAGATCGGGTGACCCATCCGCAAAGAGATGGCTGACCTTGTCGGGAGTCTGATGGGCGTACCGCTCGACCCAGTCTCGGATCGTGCCGGAGGGAGGATCGCCCCCCACGGTCATCGGCCGCATCCGGCCCAGTAGTCCTCGAACACGTCCTCGAGCGAGGGCTCGTTCGGAGGAATGGTCCGGACCACCCTGGTGATGTTGAGGAAGTGCTTCCAGTGGAGGTTTTCGTCGATGGAGTTGCCGCCCCAGCTGCCGCAGCCCATGGAGAGCGAGAAGGGAAGGCCGTTGTCGAAGGAACCGCCGGTGGCGATGGCGTGGGCCTGGTTGACGATGATGCGGCAGACCGGAAGCACACGTCCCAGTTCGACAGCGCGCTCGTCGCGCGAGGTATGGAGTCCCACCGAGTGCCCGGCGCCTGCATGGTCCAGAATTCGCGTGACGATGGCCCTGGCGTCGGCGAAGTCCCGGGCCCTGTAGAGTGCCGTGACGAGGGAGATCTTCTCGCCCGATATCCGGTGCCGAGGCCCGGCATTCGCTGTCTCGACGGCGATGAAGCGCGTGTCGCCGGGAACCTCTTCTGCGAGTTCGAGTTCGTCGATCAGTACACGGGCGTCCCTTGCGATCGCCCGGGGATTCAATCGGCCGTCAGGCCACAGACGCTCGACGACGTGACGCTCCTTCGTGGAATCCAGGATGGCGCATCCCTCGTTCCGGAGTGCGGCCGAAAAGGAGTCATAGAGTTCGTCGACCACCACCAGGGCATTCTCCGAGGAACAGGAGGTCGCGTTGTCGAAGGCCTTGGAACGCGCGATCAGCCTTGCCGCCGCTTCGGCGTTGGCGGTCTCGTCGACGATGACCGGAACGTTGCCCGTGCCAACGCCAATGGCCGGTGTTCCGCACGTGTAGGCCCGTCTCACGTTGTCTTGCGAACCCGTAGCCAGGGCCAGGTCCACGGTCTCGAGGAGTCTTCCGGTCCGTGTCTTGTTGGCAGGCGCTGGGATCATCTGGACGAGATCGGGATCGACGCAGGCCTTCGAGAACTCGTTGTGGATGTAGTCCAGCAGGCGCTGGCACGCTTCGGCCCCTTTCGGCGATGGCGACAACACGATCGCATTGCCGCACTTGAGGGCATTGATGATGTTGTTGGCCGGGGTCGCGACCGGGTTGGTTGATGGGACGACGGCGCCGATCACGCCGACCGGTCGTGCGATCTCGGTGATTCCCCTCGCTGGATCTTCGGCAATCACGCCGCATGTCGCGACATGCGCGATGTCGCGCATCAGACCGAGTGTCTTGCGATGATTCTTGGTGATCTTGTCGGTGACGTTGCCGAGTCCAGTCGACCTGACCGCAAGTTCCGACAGGGTCCGGTTGCGGCCCGGTTCCAGAAGCGCCCAGGCAGCCGCCTGGGAGGCCCTGTCGTAGCGCACTTGGGTGGCGCCCGATGCATAGCGGGCCTGGGCCGTCCGGGCCCGGGCCAGGAGATCCTCGACAAGCGCGATGTCGTCCTCACAGGTCATGGTCTTTGCCCGCCCGTATTGCTGTCCGGGAGGGAGCGGGGCGGAGTATCCGCCCCGGTCCGCCCCGACAATTCAAAGGTCCTTGAGAAGTTCGCGAAGATAGGCGTCGCGCTCCTCCCACATGGCGAGGACTTCCTCGCGGTTCATGACGTGAACCGGGGATCCTCCTGCCGCCATCTTACCGAGCACGCGGGAGTTCATGAACATCCCGGGCACGATCGCGGCGAGTTTCTCGATGATGGCATCGGGGGTTCCCTTGGGGACCATGATGCCGCGGAAGTTGACGGAACTGTTGTCGACGTCGAGGCCCTCTTCCATCATGGTCGGCACATCGGGGAGGAACTCCTCGTTCCTCTGGATGTCCGCTACCGCCAGGATCTTGACGTTGCCCGCCTCGCGGGCGCGGTAGGCGTCCGAGAGATTGTTGATGCCGGCCATCACGTCTCCCGCGATCACCGCCTTCATGGCCGCGGCGCCGCCGCCCTTGGTGGGAACGTACTGCATGGTCACGCCGGCGGCCTTCTCGATCTGCAGTGCGGCGATATGGTGGCCGACAAAGAGACCCGCGCCCGAGAAGGTGAGCTTGCCCGGGTTGGCTTCGGCCCAGGCGATGACATCCGCCATGGAATTGAAGGGGCTTTCCGTGCCGACGATGAATACCGCCGGGTCGGCGCCCCAGTTGGCGATGGGCTCGAAGCTGTCCTTCGAGTACTCGACCCCGCCCTTGATGCTCTGCGCGATGAAGTGCGGGATGTTGTAGGCGGCGAGCGTGTAGCCGTCGGCATCCGCCTCGGTGGCGAACCAGTTCCAGCCGACCCGGCCGCCCGCGCCGGGCTTGTTGATGATCGCGATCGGCACGCCGAGAGCGTCTTCGTTGCCGGCGGTCATCGTGACGATGCGCGCCTGGAAATCCGTGGCGCCTCCCGCGCCGTAGGACACCATGAGCATGATCGGACGCTCGGGGTATTCGTCGGCCTGGACCGTTCCGACGAGTGCGGCCATCGCAATCACGAGGCCTGCGAGAATGTGTTTCATGGGGGTTCTCCTTTCTTGTGGACAGGCTCGCGCCCGTCTAGATGAACAGTCCTCGTGGTGTGAACACCTTGAGAACAACGGAAAAAAGCAAGTACATGACGGCGAGATACGCGGCCGTGATGGCAAGGCGCCTCGCCCAGGTCCGGACCTGGTCGTGAGGCGCAGGATCGTGGAGCGAGAGAATGACGAGGAAGGCGATCGTGGAGGAGGTGTAGAAACCCAGCCACTTTGCCGCGAAGAAGATGTAGAGGCCGGCGACGAGGACGCCCGGCAGGATCGACTTCACCAGATCCAGGGTGACCCCGCCCTCGGCAATGCGGCGCTCAAGGAGTGAGCGCAGGAACGTCCAGCCGGCTAGGGCGACGAAGGCCACGGAGATCAGCCTGGGAAAGAGGAAGGCTTCGGCGGGGGACTGGCTGAAGCTGATCCAGCAGACCCAGACCGCGACCAGCAGGATGATGCCGGAGGCCAGGCGCGGCTGCAGGGCGGTCATGACGCGTCCCTTGCGGCGCGCCGGGAGCGCAGTTCCGCGTAGAGCGAGTATCCGACCGACGTCACGACGATTGCGACGAGAAGAATGTTCAGCGCTCCTCCGAAGAAGTAGGCGAACGGGCCCACGGTGGCTTCGGCGATCAGCGAGCCCTGAATGAAACTCGATTCCGCGATGGGTCCAAGAATGAGGCCGAGGACGAGAGGCGCGGCGGAGAATCCGAACCGTTCCAGGAAGTACATCATGGTGCCCAGGGCCGCCATGACATAGACATCGCCCATGGAGTGCTGGACCGAGTAGGATCCGAACACCGCCAGGCCGAGGACGATGGGCGCCATGACCGATTTCGGGACCAGCGCCACGCGCGCCGCCAGCGAGGCGACGTAGAGGCCGAACACGCACATCAGGATCTGGCCAATCAGCATCGAATTGATGAACGGCCAGGCGACGTCGGGATGGTTGTCGAAGAGGTCGGTGCCGGGAAAGATCCCGTGGATCAACAGACCGCCGAGCAGCACGGCAGCGGTCGGGCTGCCGGGAATGGAGAGTGTCAGAAGCGGGACGAGGGAGGGGCCGACCATCGCGTTGTTGGCGGATTCGGCCGCAATGATGCCTTCCGAATGGCCGGTTCCGAACTTCTCGCGATCCGGCGAGACCTTGCGCGCCTGGTCGTAGGCGACCAGCCCGGCGATCTGCCCGCCGATGCCCGGGATCAGTCCGATGATGGAACCCGAAACGGTGCCGATCGCCACGGCGCGCAGTTTCGACAGGAGTTCCCGGACCGCCCGGGAGAGCGGATGTTTCTCCACCGAGATGGCCTCGATCGACGACCGCCGACGGCCCTCCGCGAACATGGCGATGACCTGGGGGATGGCGAACAGTCCGATAAGGGCGGGAACGATGCTGATGCCGCCGCTCAGGGATGAATGGAAGACGAAGCGCTGGACGCCGAGGATGTCGTCGAACCCCACCGTTGCGAGCCACAGCCCGATGGATCCCGACAGCAGGCCCTTGACGACGCTGGACGTGCCGAGGGATCCGATGATCGTGACGCCGAGTATGGCGAGCCAGAAGAGTTGCGAGGGTCCGAAGGCAAGCGCCCATTCGGCCAGCACGGGCGTCAGGAAGATCAGGAGCGCGACACCGATCAGTCCTCCGACAAGGGAAGCGAGGAAGGCGAGCTGGAGAGCCCTGGCACCCTGGCCCCTGCGGGCCATCTCGTGACCGTCGAGGGTCGTGGCGATGTTGGCGGGCGCCCCCGGTATCTTCAGCAGGATGGCGCTGACAGCGCCGCCGGCGACCGTGGAGGTGTAGGCCGCACCCAGCAGGATCAGCCCGTGCACGGCCTCGAGCTGGAAGGTGAAGGGAATCAGCAGGGCGACCGCCATCGTCGGGGAGAGTCCCGGCGTGGCGCCGAGGATCAGGCCACCGACCGTCCCGCCAACGAGCAGGAGCATGGCCGGGACCGTGAACACGTCTGCGAAGTAGGTCAGAAACTCCATTCCGCCTCTCGCCGCATCCTCCGACAGCGCGGGCTGTTCGCCCGCACTTGGAAACGGTAGGGAATGAAAACAACGATGCAAACGTTTTCATCGAGGGAATTTCGGTGTATTCCTGGCGGCGTGATGGCCGGGCGGCATGTTGACATCGTTCACGTTGCAAGGCGGGCAGGAGTCTCGCCGGCCACCGTGTCGCGCACCTTCAACCATCCCTCGCTCGTGAGAGCCGACACCCGGGCGAGAATCTCGGCGGCGGTCGACGAACTCGGCTACATCCGCAACCGGGCGGCGCGGTCCATCCACGGCAAGAGAAGCGGAACCATCGGTCTTGTCGTTCCGACCGTTGACAACGCCATCTTCTCGCGGTTGATCCAGTCGTTTTCCGATGCCCTGAACCGCGGGGGTTTCACGCTCCTGCTCGCATCCCACGGCTACGACCTCGAACGGGAGAAGGACCTGCTGCGCTCCTTTCTGGAGCACCGGGTCGACGGTATCGCCGTGATCGGCCTCGACCATGAGGACGCCACGTTCGCCCTGATCGAGACCCGCCAGGTGCCCGCGGTTGCGTTATGGAACCATGACGGCGAATCGCGGATGTCCTGCGTGGGGCCGGAGAATCGCCACGCGGGCTATCTTGCTGCGCAGCACCTCGCGGATCTCGGCCACCGTCGGATCGGCCTGCTGTTTCCGCCGGTCCGGGGCAACGACCGCGCGGCGGCGAGGCTCGAAGGAGCCGAGGCGCTGCTGGGCGAACGCGGGATCGCCGTACCCGGTCGCTGGCGCATCGAGGCGGTCTACAGCGTGGCGGCGGCCAAGCGCGTGTGTGTCGACCTCATCGGCGGCGGCGACCTCCCGACAGGGCTCGTGGCCGGCAATGATGTTCTTGCCCAGGGCGCGGTGTTCGCTGCCACCGAGCGCGCGGTCGGGGTCCCCGACCGGATGTCCGTGGTCGGGATCGGAGACTTCAGCGGTTCCGCCGAGATGACTCCGTCCCTCACGACCGTGCGGTTGCCGGCGGCCGAGATCGGAGAGGCAGGGGCGGAAGTCCTGCTCGAACTCGTGCGTTCAGAACAGCACCGTCCGCTGGTTCGGCGCAATCTCCCGCTCGAACTCGTGGCGCGCGTCTCCACGGCTCCGCCGCCCGCTCCATAGAAGGCGCCTGACGGCGCGCGATGCGACGATGCGGTGGTTCTTCACGTAGTCCTCGTGGTTGCGCTCGATCGACCGGGGATCGTAGACATGGTTGACGAGAAAGCCCGCCGACTGGCGCAGGCGCTCGGCGGAGCGATCGCCGAGCCAATTGATCTGCTCAAGCCGCGCGCCGTTTCGCAGGTGGAAGCGCGCCACGGCATCCAGGGGATCGTTGCCGCGTTTGGCCTTCATGAGATAGTGCGCGATCATTCGTTCCGGCACGGGTCTGAGTTCGCCCACTCCGAATTCGAAGACGCGACGGCGACCAGGCCGCCGCCTTGGCCGCCCTGTCGTAGCGTTCCTGGGAGCCTTCCGCTTCGAAACGCTGCTGCGCCTTCCTCGCCCGTGAAACCAGGTCATCGACGATCGCGGTGTCGTGCGCGGCCGAAGGGGGTGACATCGCCCTGTTCACGGGCGCATGGGTCATGGCGACCGCCAGGAGAGCGGCAACGCGGCACCGGGCTGGAAGGAACATGTCATCATCGCTCAGTCCCCGGTATGAGGTTGCAACACCTGCTTGCGGCAATGGCATGACGACTCGATTGCCGTGTCACTCCGGGCAAGGGCGCTCGCCAGGAGCGGCGCCCATTCGGCCGCCTCCGTGTCCCGGCCAAGGCGCTTCAGGCACTCGTGATAGCCGTGCAGTCCCCACACGTTGCCGCGGTTCTGCAGGCAGCGCCTGCCTTCATCGTCGAGTCCGAGATCGCGCCGGTAAACCGCTTCGGCTTCCTCCACGCATCCACTTTCCAGCAACAGTGCGCCCAGGGCATGGCGTGGCGGATGCATCCAGGGCCAGGGTTCGCTGTAGGCCAGAAGGTCGTTGCGACGCACGGCGTCCCGAAGGTGGGCGAAGCCCGTCCCGTGGTCTCCCCGGTGATACGCCAGTTCGCCGCAGACCATGTCCCGGGCGATCGCCATGATGTTGACCGCCGTGTCGTTGAAGAAGAGACGGCTGTCGGAGAGGTCGTTGCACCCCTCAATCAGATTGTCCAGTTCCCGCTCTGCCGCGTCGAAGTTGCCGAGAGCCGCGTGAGCCACTCCCTTCGCGTAGTGGTGCATCAGGGTTGTCACCACGTAGAGTTCCGGATGGGCGGGCATGGGAAGGTCCACGATGTCGCGCCACAGCCCGAAACGCACCGGCACATGGACCGTCGAGGAACAGTAGTCATCGAGGGTTTCAACCAGGTGAGGGCTGTCCTGGCGGAGCAGGTCCGGCGTGACCGTACGGGAAACCTCCCGCGCTGCATCCATGGCGCTGCCGCGGTCCCCCATCATCATCGCTGCGCTCATCATGGCGTGGAGGTCATGGCAGCGGGCGGTCGTGTAGAAGTTGTAGGGTCCCACCCGGCGCGCGTACTTGGCGCCTGCCCGCACTGCCTTGCGGCTTACCGCGACGGCGTCTGCGTAGCGACCGCTCTGCAGGAAGATGTGGCACGGCATGTGATTGAGATGGCCGTTGTCGGGTGACAGGTGGTGCAGACTGTCGGCCGCGGTTTCGCCAAGCTCGGGAGTGCGCGACATCTCCACCACGTGGATGTACATGTGCAACAACCCGGGATGTGGCGCCGCACCGTCCTCGCTGCATTTCCGCATGGCGGCTTCCAGCACGGCCTGAGCTTCGAGGGTGTCGGCGCCGCTGGCCGGTTCTCCGGTGTCGAGATCCCAGAGCTTCCAGGGCGTGCGGGTGATCAGGGCCTCCGCGAAGAGGGCGGCGACGTCCGCGTCATCAGGATGGCGGCGATGGACGTCGCGCATTCGGTCTGCGAAGGCGTCATCCCAGCGAGAGAATTCCTCGATCGGCACGACGTGGCTCTTCTGGTAGCGCGCGGGGAGGGCCTCGATGAGAGCCCGCTCGACCGGTGTCGTGCCATCTCGTCTTGCCATCGCCGCCGCGGTGGCGGCAAGGCACGTGTCGAGCGAGTCCTTCGCTTCGGCCTCGCTCTTCCAGCACCATGGCAGATTGATGAAGGGACCGGCGGCGTAGGCCTCTCCCCAGAACGCCATCGCGCAGTCCGGATCGGCCTGCTGTGCCTCGCGAAAGCAGACGATGGCTTCCTCATGATTGAAGCCGTAGAGCCACGCAAGGCCGCGGTCGAACCAGATCTGCCCCTGATGATTGCGCACGGTGACCGGCCGGGAGTACGGGCCAAGATCGAAGTCGTAGTCCATCGCATCCACCTCGTGCCGCCAACTCGAAGGATGATGCGGAGCCGACATTCCCCACAGCAGCCCGGATGACCTTCAAAGAAGATTGCTCCGCCGCGGACTTCTCCACGACACATGTCCACGCCGGTCCATTCGTGACGAGAGTGTAATGCTTTGGATTTCGGCCTTGAAGAGGCCGACGCGACACGATGCGGGGAGAGGCCGTGAACGCGTTCTCTCCCGGAGACGTTCGCTCCGGAATGGGAGCACATCACCCGAGCCTGCGTGGTCACGGGCCAGGCGTCCCATCACAAGAAGCGGCGAGACCGGGATGTGGACGTGTTCGGGAACAGCGGTGGTTGCTATCCGGCGCCACCGAAGGGATTGGGCATGCCGTCTGCGAAGCGGCGAAAACGGAAGGGGGTGAGATCCACGGAAGGGGTCTGGCCTGTCACGAGCTCGGCCGTCACGCGGCCCGCTCCCGGACCGATGCCGAATCCGTGGCCGCTGTAGCCAGTCGAGAGATGGAACCCGGGAACCCCGTCCACTGCAGAAATCACGGGAATGGCGTCGGGGGTGACGTCGATCAGGCCGGCCCAGGTCTCCTCGATCCCGACGTCGGAAAGGGCGGGAAATGTTTGCAAGAGGTTTGAAAAGGTCTCGATGATCACGTTCCGGTAGGGCTTCGGGTTCATCACGCGGGTGGCCTCGAAGGGGCTCGTGTCGTCGAGGGTCCATCGCCTGCGGGTCACCATGTCACGCAGGCTTTGCCGCGACAGGCGAAATTTGAGGGCGTTCTTCTCGTGGCGCCATGCGGGCATGAAGTCGCTCATCCAGCGCAGGGCATCGGGTCCAAGATGGAAGTCGGCCTGGTAGCCATGAGCCACCGTGTAACCGCCGTCCTCGCGTCGTCTCAATGCAAGGTCGTCAGCCCAGATCGCCCCCTCGAACACGGACGGAGCCGGTGTGGTCCTCATCACGTTGTTCTGGATGCGCAGCTGGGGAAGGGAGACGTCGTGATTGCCACAGAAGAGCGATGACCAGATGCCTCCGGCGAGCACCACGGTCGAGGTGGCCGTGATGCCGTGCTCCGTCACCACGCCGGCCACCCTGCCACGCTTGAGATCGAGGCCCCGGACAGCGCATCCGGTGATGATGCGTCCGCCAAGGCGTTCCGTTGCCCGCGCCAGCGCGGGGACCGCGAGGCGCGGTTCCGCGCGGCCGTCCGTCGGCGTGTGAAGGGCGCCCCGGAACGTCCCTTTCATGTCGGGAACAAGCGCGCTCAGTTCCCCCGCCGACAGCAGCTTCGAGCCCACCTGGAACTCCTTGGCATGATCGACAAAGGCCTCGAAGGCAGCGATGTCGCCATCATCCCTGGCGGTGTAGAGAACGCCGTTCTGGTGAAACCCGACGTGATCGCCGATTTCGGCTTCGATTCCCCGCCAGATTCTCAGGGACTCGACAATGAGCGGCAGTTCCTCGGGCGCCCGTCCCTGCTGGCGCACGAAACCCCAGTTGCGGCTCGACTGTTCGCCGGCAATCCGGCCCTTCTCGAAGAGGACGACCGGGATGTTCCGCCTGGCCAGGAAATAGGCCGTCGAAACGCCGATGATTCCGCCACCGATGACAACGACCTCAGCCGACTCCGGTATCCGGTCGGCCCGATCGATCATGAAGCGGGAAGTCCCGGCAACCCTGCTCTCGTGGCCACTTCAGGCCACGAGAGCAGGAATCTCGTCATCTTCGGGGAAACGGCCGAGGTCAAGTTTCGAGAACAGGACCTCATCTCCCCTGGTGATCTCGAAGGATCCGGTTCGTCCTCCAAAGATCTCGACGTCGCCTGCACCTGCACTGATGAGCTGATCCCTCGCACGGAGCGCCCGTGGCTCATAGTTTCAGGAGCGGCAGTATTCAATTCTGATCGCTTCGCTCATGGGTCATTCCCGTTTCGACGGCGTCATCCTAGATCACTGTCTCCCGATGATCCAAGGGTCAGCCGAGAAGACGCTCATTGTCGGGGTCGAACGGCGCCTCCGGTGCAATGCGCGCCCGTCTCGGTTCCCCGAGAATCTCGACGTGGAGCGAGGAGGACGCAAGGTCGATTCCAGGGTCGAGGTAGGCCAGCGCAATCGAGTGCCCCACATGGTGACCGAAGCCGCCCGAGGACACTATGCCCACCACCTCGCCGTTCATCAGGACCGGTTCGTTTCCCCAGGCGTCGGCATCATCCGCATCGACGAGGAGGGTGCAAAGCCGGTAGCGGGGCCCCTGGTTGTGGGCCTTGAGAAGCGCATCACGGCCGATGAAGCCACCCTTGTCCATGGCGACGAAGCGTCCCAGTCCCGCTTCGAAGGGCGTCGTGTCTGCGGTGAACTCCGCTCCCCAACGCCCGTAGCCCTTCTCGAGCCGCAGGGAATCGAGGGCCCTTGCTCCGCAAGCGACGAGGTCGAGATCCGCGCCTGCCGCCGTCACGGCGCGGTAGAGGGCCTTCAGATCGTCCCGCCCCACATGGATCTCGTACCCGAGGTCACCCGTGAAGGCGATGCGCATGACGAAGGCCGGCAGGCCGGCGATCTCCGTGTGGCGCGCTGACAGGAACGGGAATGCGGCGTTCGAGACGTCGTCATGGGTCAGTCGCCCGAGGAGTGTCCGGGCGTTGGGCCCGGCAACGGCGAAGCCGCCATAGTCCCCGGTGATGCTGCGCAGCGTGACGTCGTGATGGGGCAGGAACTGCGCGAAGTGACGCAGGTGGAAGGCCTCTGCAGCGCCGGAGCCGACCAGCCAGAACGCCGTATCGGAGAGTCGTGTCACGGTGAAATCGCCGATGATCCCGCCGGCGGCATTGAGCATGGGCGCCAGGACCGTGCGTCCGTGTCTTCGGGGAAGCCGGCAGGCCAGCAGATGATCGAGGAAGGCGATTGCGTCAGGACCCTCGACCTCGTAGCGGGCAAAGCCGGTGATCTCGATCATGCCGACGGCCCGGCGCAGGGCACGGCATTCGCGGCCCACGGCGGTGAACCAGTTGGGTCGGCGGAAGGAAGGAATGTCGCGCGCCTCCTCTCCGGGACCGGCAAACCACAAGGGGCGCTCGAGACCGAAGGCGGCGCCAAAGACCGCGCCGTTTCCTGCCATCAGGTCATGCACCGGAGATGTCCTGACCGGTCTTCCCGATTCGCGTTCCTCTTCCGGCCAGCCGATGGCGAATCGCTTCGAATAGGTCTCCGCGGAACGCGCCAGGACAAAGGTCCGGTCCGCCCAGTCGCCGAAGCGGGTGACATCGAGCGGCATCATGTCAAGCGGCGGCACGCCCTCGAGAATCCAGTCGGCCAGTGCCCAGCCCACGCCGGCACTCTGGGAGAATCCGGGAATCATGCCGGCGGCGACAAAATGGCCCTGTTTGCCCGGAACGGGACCGACGAGAGCCGCGCCGTCGGGTGACCACATCATCGGGCCATTGACGACCCGCTTCACCCCGGCGGACCCGAGACAGGGCACGACGGAGATGGCGGCCTCCATGTTGGCGGAGATGCGGTCGATGTCGTCGGGCAGGAGTTCCATGCCGAAGTCTTCAGGCGTGCCGTCAACGGCCCAGTGGACACCTTCGCGCTCGTAGCATCCAAGCAGCATGCCCTTGCCTTCCTGGCGCAGGTAGAATTCGCTGTCCTGGTCGCGGGTCAGCGGGATTTCGCCCTCCAGCGCGGCAACCTCGGCGATGTCGTCGGTGACGACGTACTGGTGCTCCATGGGGACGAGCGGCAGCGTGTAGCCGGCCATGGCCGCCACTTCCCTGGCCCAGAGCCCCGCGGCATTGACGACCGTTTCGGCGACAACCGTGCCCGCGGGCGTGGCGACATCCCAGTCGCCGTCGCAGCGGCGCGTGAAGCCGGTCACCGGCGTGTTTCTCGCGATGACGCCGCCCGCCTGGCGCACACCCCTGGCGAAGGCATGGGTCACCCCGGAAGGATCGACGTGGCCGTCCGTAGCTCCCCACATGCCACCCAGAATCCGGCTGGTGTCGACAAGCGGATTGAGCTTCCGGATGTCGTCCGGGCCGATGATCTCGAACTCCTGGCCGAGATAGCGCGCCCGAGCCCGCTGGACCTTCAGTTCGTCAAGGCGGTCCGTGCTGGTGGCGAGGTAGAGCCCGCCACAGCGATGCAGGCCGCAGGACTGCCCGGTTTCCTCCTCGAGGCTGTCATAGAGCCTCAGGGAATAGTCCTGCAGGCGCGCAAGACTGGTGTTGGTGTGCATGGCATGAACGTTGGCGGCGGCATGCCATGTGGATCCCGACGTCAGGTCGGCACGCTCGAGCAACAACACATCCGAACAGCCGGCGCGGACCAGGTGCCAGGCGGCCGCGCAACCAACGACACCGCCACCCACAATGACGACACGGGCATGGGACTTCATCAGGACACTTCCTCAGCGATAGGGATTTCAGGGAAAGGGCAGGGGCGGCGGCGGTACGCATCGTCCTCTCGGGACCCGGCTTGCCGGCATCGACCCGCGTCCTGATCACACGACTCCAGGGGCGCACAGTACAGATCGTCCGCCCGCTGACAATTCCCGCATCCCCTTGCCCGAAACCGCGATGGCGACTTCTGGTCCGCAATGCTTCTCCGGACTCGCATTGAGCGCGACAACATTACGGAAACCGGTACCGGATATCGTCCGCAGCGTTTGGAGTGCGCCCGACCGCAAGCCGGACGTTTCCACGGCGGGCAGCACATGCTTCTGGCGACACCTCGCAGGCCCGTGCATAGTGGACGAGCATCGTGACGTTTGCGGCCGGAACCGGCACAAGGAGCAGCAGATGACGGATTACAGCAGCTTGAAGGCGAGATTGCGCGACAGGGAGATCATCATTCTCGATGGGGCGGTCGGCACCCAGCTCCAGGCGACAGGCGTGCCTATGGACCCCTATTGCTGGGCAGCAATCGGCAACCACACCCACCCCTCCACGGTGCAGAAGATGCACGAGGACTACATACGAGCCGGCGCCGACGTGATCACCACGAACACCTATTCCGCCGCCCGCCACAACTATGAATTGGCAGGCCTGAGCGATCTCGTGATCGAACTCAACATCCGCGCCGTGCAGTTGGCGCAGCAGGCGCGGGAACGCGTCGCCGACCGGCCGGTCTACATCGCCGGTTCGGTTTCGAACTTCGGCGCCTGGATCGAGTCCGAGTACCAGTGGTTCAGAAAGTCAGCCCGGGTGACCGCGGCATCGGGGCTGCGGGACCGCAGCCTCATTACCGAGGCGCAGGCGCGGCGCAACCTGGCCGAGCAGGTGGCCATACTTGTCGATGCCGGCGTCGACCTCCTGATCGCGGAGGCGACGGGCAACACGATTCAGCGCGAGTGGGTCCTGGAGGCGGTCGCCGGTGCCGGCATTCCCTACTGGGCCGGTTTCAAGTGTCACGTCAACGAGGGAGAAGAGGCGCCCCGCTCCGGTTACATGTCCGACGATTTGCTTTCCGACGAACTGGATGCGCGCCTTCCCCTCGATGCCGACGTCTTGTGCATCTTCCATTCGACCATCGAGGACACGAACCAGGCCATACCGGTGGTGCGCTCGAAGTGGAAGGGCGCACTCGGCGCCTATCCCGAGGCGGGGCGCAAGGATTACACGCAGGCGTTGGCGGATCCGAACACCGAGAATCCGCACACGATGGAGGAGTGGGTGACGACCGCCAGGCGATGGACCGATAACGGCGTGCAAGTGATCGGTGGTTGCTGCGGCATGGGCCTCGATCACATCCGTGCCCTCGACGGGCAGCTCCCTCATCGACTGGCTGCCTGAACGACCGCAGCCCGGACCGCCGGCCCCGGGGAGTCGGCCGCGATTCGCCGGGCACGCCTGTGCTATGACCATGTTGCCGGCAGCCTCGGCGTTGGCATTGCCGATGGCTGCTTGCCGAAGGCCGGCTCGAATCGTCAGGCCGTGACCATCGACTGACAGAATCGGGTGATGCATTCCTGCGGAATCTCGGTGTCGATGTCGATGGCGCCCGGACGAAGCGGCGTCTCTTCGCCCGCGCATGTCTCGACTGGAGCGAACGCCGTGCGCACCTGGCAGGGGCTCTCGGCGCCGCTCTCGCCACCCGGATGTTCGAACTGGACTGGCTGGAACGTACCGGGCGCGCGAGGTTCGTGTGACCGCCAGGGGTGAAGCCGAGTACGCCCGCCTGTTCGGCATGACGCTCGCGAACAGGATTGCGTGACGGCTGGC
The DNA here is from genome assembly GCA_022823765.1 of Alphaproteobacteria bacterium. GTDB lineage: Bacteria > Pseudomonadota > Alphaproteobacteria > SP197 > SP197 > SP197. The sequence goes on from JAJEHK010000255.1 coordinate 38,404, forward strand.
GCCTCAAACGGATGTTCGAAAGCGGTTGGGTCTGTGCCATGGTATGAGAAGCGTCACGGCGAAACTCTCCCACGGGAAACAGGAAACGGATTGAACGATGCGCCAGCCTCCTGTGCGCAGGCCGTCCCTGCTTGTCCTGGTCATGATCTCGTCGATCGGTCCCCTGGCGCTGCAGGTCCTGGTCCCGGCGATGCCCGGTCTGGCCAGCGACTTCCACACGGACTTCTCCGTCACGCAGATGTCTCTTTCGGTCTACCTCGTCGGCATGGTGGCGGGACAGCTCGTCTATGGTCCGCTCTCCGACCGGTTCGGCCGCCGTCCGGTCCTCATGGCGGGTCTCGTGGTCTATGTCGGCGGCAGTCTCTTCTGCCTGGTGGCGTGGGACATCGTGCCGCTCATCATCGGCCGGGCGTTCCAGGCGTTGGGTGGCAGCGCCGGGATCGTGCTGGCGCGCGCCATCATCAGGGACATTCACGATCGCGAGGGATCGGCGCAGATGCTCGCCTATGTCACGGCGGGCATGATTCTCGCTCCGATGATCGGCGCCATCGCCGGCGGTTACCTCTACGAGTGGTATGGCTGGCAGTCGGTCATGCTGCTGGTGCTGGTCATCGGCGTTCTCGTCACCGGGGCCTGCATCGTTGCCCTGAGCGAAACCAACACAAGGCGCGCGTCCCGAACCTCGTTTCCGGACATGGTGAGAGATTGCGCGCGCCTCCTGCGCAAGCGTCGTTTCCAGGGCTACGCCCTTCAGGTCGCTTTCACCACGGCAACGTTCTTCACGTTCCTGGGAGGGGCATCGGCTGTGGCGGTGGTGATCTACGGCCGCAGTCCGTCGGAGTACGCCCTGTGGTTCGTGCTGGTTTCGGGCAGCTACATGACCGGCAATTTCATCTCCGGACGCATCAGCCGCCGCGTCGGCATCGACCGGATGATCACCATCGGGACCGTGGCCTCGTCCACGGCCGCTCTCGTCATGATGGCGCTCTTCGTGTCCGGCTGGTTCGGGCTGGTCCACTTCTTCGTGCTGGCCGGCATGATGTCCCTGGGCAACGGTTTCAGCATGCCCAACGGCTTCGCAGGGATCGTCAGCGTCGATCCCGGCCGCGCCGGCACGGCATCCGGCCTCTCCGGCGCCCTGCAGATGGGCCTGGGCGCCATTGCCATGACCGTCGTCGGGCACACCATGGCGGAAAGCCCGATGCCGGTGATTGTCATCATGCTCGTTCTTGCGCTGCTGGCTCTGATCGCCCATTTGCATGGCACAAGAGGGGACGTACCTTAGACGATGACGAACCGGGAGATTCGACGTTGAAAGCCTTGCAGTGTCACGCGTGGGGGGGACCTGACGACCTCGTCGTGGGGGATGTGCCCGAACCCGAGCCCGGTCCCGGAGAGATCGTCGTTCGTGTCGAAGGCTGTGGAGTCAATTTCGCCGATACCCTCATCATCCAGGGCACCTACCAGGTGAGGCCCGAACATCCCTTCACGCCGGGCATGGAAGTGGCCGGCACGGTCCTGAAGACGGGGTCCGGGGTGGAGGACTTCGGTCCCGGCGATGCGGTCATCGGCATGCCCGGTGTCGGTGGCTTTGCCGAGCAGGTGGTATGCAAGGCCTCCCAGGTAATGCGGCGTCCCGCCGGCATCGATGCCGTGACAGCCGCCGCCATTCCCATCGTTTACGGCACGGCGCACATCGGCCTCGAGCACAGGGGCATGCTTCAGCCGGGCGAGAGCCTCCTCGTGCACGGAGCGTCAGGCGGCGTTGGCCTCGCGGCAGTCGAGGTGGGAAAGGCCATGGGCGCCTTGGTCATCGCCACGGCAAGCAGTGCCGACAAGCTGGAGACGGCACGCCGTCACGGCGCGGACCATGTCATCGACTACCAGGCGGGTGAATTCCGGAACGAAGTCAAGGAGATCACGAAGGGCGGCGCAGACGTGATCTTCGATCCCGTGGGGGGTGACGTCTTTGACCAGTCATTGCGCTGCATTGCCTGGGAAGGACGGCTGCTCACAATCGGATTTGCCTCAGGCCGGATTCCCCAGGCGCCTGCCAACATCCTGCTCGTCAAGAACATCTCCGTCATCGGCGTTCACTGGTCCAACTACCGCGAAAGCCAACCAGAACTCCTCGCTCGCTCCTTCGACCGGATCTTCACGTGGATATCCGACGGGAAGTTGCGCCCGCTGGTCTCGAAGACCTGCGCGCTCGAGGAGGCGCCGCAAGCGCTCGCCGACCTTGCCGGCCGGCGCGCCCGTGGCAAGATCGTGGTCACTCCCTGACATGGCGGGGGTTACGTGATGAAACATGAAGGCAAGGTTGCGGTGGTGACCGGGGCGGCCCAGGGAATCGGGCTCGCCTGCGCGAGGCGACTCGCCGAAGAAGGCGCTCTGGTCGTCATGGGAGACATCCAGGGGGAAAAGGTTGCCGGGGAGGCGACGGCGCTGGGCGCCGTCGCCATGACCATGGACGTGTCGCGTCGCGACGACGTCGACGCCCTCATCGGGTGCGCCGTCGACACGCACGGCAGGCTCGACATCATGGTCAACAACGCGGGGGTCGGTTTCAGTGCCGGCGTGCTGGAGGTTGGGGAGGAGGATTTTGATCGCATCCTTGGCGTCAACCTCAAGGGTGCGCTGTTCGGCTCCCAGGGAGCGGCTCGTGTCATGGTGGAGCAGGCTTCCGGTGGCGCCATCGTCAACATGACTTCGGTCCAGGCCGAGCTCGCGATACCCAACAGCGTTGCCTACGGCGTCTCGAAGGCGGGGATCAATCAGTTGACAAGGATCTTTTCCGTCGCCCTGGCAAGCCACAATGTCAGGTGCAATGCCGTAGGTCCCGGCACCATCCTCACGGACATGGCGCGAGGCGCCGTGCTTTCCAGTGACGAGGCCTACCGGATGATCCTTTCGCGCACGCCTCTGGGTCGCCTGGGCGGGGCGGACGAAGTCGCCTCCGTCGTCTCGTTCCTGGCAAGCGACGATGCATCATATGTGACGGGCCAGGTCATCTATCCTGACGGCGGACGCATGCCGGTGAACTACACCGTGCCAGTGGACGCGTTGCCGGCGATAGACTGAGGCATGATCCCGGCGCTCCTCGACTGCGACACCGGCCATGACGACGCCATGGCCATCCTCATGGCCGGAAGACGGCTCGACCTGCGGGGAGTGACCACCGTCTTCGGCAACGCGACCGTCGCCGACACCACCGCCAACACCTGCCGCATCCTGGAACTCGCCGGACTCGCCCACGTTCCCGTCGCCGCCGGCGCGGCCGCACCACTGGAAGGCGCCTTTGTGCATGAAGACGGAGTCCACGGCATGACGGGAATGGATGGCCATGACCTGCCGCCTCCGGCCGGCGGGCCCGTCGATGAACCGGCCGTGGACTTCATTGCCCGCAACGCTGCCGCCACCAGGGGCCTCCATCTCGTGGCCACCGGTCCGCTCACCAACATCGCCCGGGTCCTGACGTCATTTCCGGGAACGCGTGCAGCACTGGCGGGTATCAGCATCATGGGGGGATCGACCGGACAGGGCAACGCCACCCCGGTCGCCGAATACAACATCCAGGCCGATCCGGAAGCCGCCGACATCGTCTTCACCAGCGGTGTTCCGATCCGCATGGTGGGACTCAATGTCACCCGCCAGGTGGCGGCAACGCCGGAGCGGCGATGCTGCCTGAGGTCCCTGGGAAACCGCACCGGCCACGTCGTGGCCGATCTGCTTGATTTCTTCAGCGACCGGCTCGAGGAGCACTATGGCCTCGCCGGTGCATCGATGCATGATCCCCTTGCCGTGGCTGCGTTCAGTGATCCCGACATCCTGCGATTCGAGGCCATGGAGGTGAGAATCGAGCGGGAAGGGGCCCATACCAGGGGCATGACTGTGTGCGATCTTCGCCATCTCTGTCCTCTCACCCTGCGTCGACAGCGCGAACCCCTGGGCTGCCCCAATGCCGAGGTTGCGGTGGCAGTGGACGCCGGTCTCTTCTGGGAGCGCTTCATCGACGTGGTGGCTGCCTTTCCATGAGAAACCTTCCGGAATTCGACACGGACGAGATGCTGGATGGCCTCGGCGCCTGGGTGCTCGTCGAGAGCCCCACCAATGTGCCCGAGGGCGTCAATGCCATGATGGATCTCGCCGAAGCCGAGATGGTGTCTCTGGGAGCGGCTATCACCCGGGAACCGGGAGGCGACGGATACGGGGACGTGCTCGTCGCCCGCGTGGAGGGCGCTGTCGAGGACAAGGGCATCCTGGTTCTGGGCCACCTCGATACCGTGCATGGCGTCGGCACCCTGGCGGGCCCACTCCCGTTCCGTCGCGACGGAGACCGGCTCTACGGTCCGGGCGTCTACGACATGAAGGGCGGCATGTATGCCGCCTGTTACGCCATGAAGCAGCTGTTGCGCGCCGGCCGTACCCCGGGTCTGCCGGTGACCTTCATGTTCATCCCCAACGAGGAGGTCGGCAGCCCGACGACCCGGCAGCGCATCGAGGACGAAGCGCGGCGACATCGCTTCGTCCTCGTTCCGGAACCCGCCAAGCAGGGCCGGCTTGTGACCGGACGTCACGGCATCGCGCGCTACATCGTGACGACCCGCGGGAGACCCTCCCATGCCGGTGCGACCCTCGCCCGGGGTGCCAGCGCCATCCGTGAAATGGCCCATCAGATCCACGCCATCGAGGCGACGTCGGATCCCGGTTCCGGGACCACGATGAGCGTCGGCATCGTCAACGGCGGCACCTTCGTCAACGTCGTTCCCATCGAGTGCCGTGCCGAGGTTCTGGCGGTCTTTCCCACCCGCGAGGCCTTCGATTCAATTGCCGCGTTCATGTCCTCCCTGAAGCCGGTCAACACGGATGTCACGATCACCGTGGAGCCCGGACCGGTGCGGCCCCTCTTCGAGCCGGGAGCGGGGACGCTCGCTCTCTATTCCCGCGCCGAGGAGATCGCGAAATCCATCGGCTTCGTACCGGGCCACGGCAGCTTTGGCGGAGGGAGTGACGGCAATTTCACCGGTGCACTTGGCATCTCCACACTCGACGGCCTCGGGCTCTGCGGTGACGGCGCCCACACGCACGAAGAACACATCCTCGTCTCCTCCCTGGTTCCCAGGGCGCGCCTTCTGGCCGGTCTTCTTGAGAGTCTCGGGGATGCGGAATTCAACGCCCCGTGAAAGGCAGACCGGTGACCTCTCCGTCGCGTGTGCCGTCGGGGGTGGTGACCGCCACCGGCGTTCCCGGATCCCAGGCGCTGCGTTCCATCATGGCAAGGGCGATGTTGGTGGCGAGGTCGGGCGAGAAGGCCGCCGATGTCACCTGACCGGCCGGTTCGCCGGACCGCAGCACGGGCCACGGTTCGACACAGGCCGGCGCCGCTCTTCCATCGAACCTGATGCCGCGGATGATCCTCGCCGGACCGCCCGAGTCGCGGATGCGTTCGAGGGCGTCGCGGCTGATGAACTCCACGGGTGATTCGAGATTCACAAAGCGGTCGAGACCGCACTCGAAGGGATTGTTCGCGATCGTCATGTCATTGCCGTGCGAGAGCAGGGCCCCCTCGATGCGCTCGATGAGATTCGGGCAGCCCGGTCCCACACTGAGGTCCCCGCCGGCGGCAAACAGAGCGTCCCACAAGGCCTGCCCGCTGGCCGCATCGTCGATGTAGATCTCGAATCCGCCCTGTTTGGACCATCCCGACCGCGCCACCACGAACGAATGGCCGGCAAAGGGCACCACCGCAAAACCGAAGAAGCGGATGTCGCGCACCTGATCGCCGAGCACCCTCGAGAGGAGGTCGTCGGCCTTGGGCCCCTGTACGGCGATGGGTCCGATGCCCGGCTCGAAGACACGTGCGTCAAGGCCAAGGCCAAGGACAAGGCCCTTGGCCCACAGCGCAACGTCGGAGTCGGCGAGGGAGATCCAGAAACGGTCTCCCGCCAGGCGCAGAATGACCGGGTCGTTGATCATGCCCCCCGTCTCGTCCACCAGGGGCGCATAGGCACACCGGCCCGGCGCCAGGCGGGAGATGTCGCGCGGTGTCATCAACTGCACGAGGCGGGCCGCGTCCGGGCCCACCACCTCGACCTGCTGTTCGCAGGTGACATCCCAGACCTGAACATGCCGCTTGAGGTGGTGGTAGTCCTCCTCGAGCCCACGGAAGAACGTCGGCAGGAGCATGTGGTTGTAGACGGTGAAGCCGCCGACACCCTGTGCCTCGATCCGTGACGAGAATGGTGTACGGCGGGTGCGGCGCGATATCGAGATCACGGGTTCATGCATGGTCAGGTTCCTGGAGACGGAGAAAGCGGGACAATCGTGCTACGCTCGTTGCTCCGTGTATAGTGCCCGGCGAGAGGGACGGCACATGGTGAAGCTCGACATTCTCCAGAAGGTCTATGAGTGCAGGGACCTCGACGAACTGCGCGGAATCTATGATTCCTGGGCCGAGACCTACGATTCGACGATCTCCGGGACGATGAGTTACCGCGGTCACGAGTACATTGTCGATGCCGTGCGTCCCCATCTTGGCGACGATGCGAAAATCCTTGATGCCGGAGCCGGCAGCGGCATGGTCGGGCTGGCGGCGTCGCTGGCGGGATTCACCCACGTGGACGCCATGGATTTCTCGGCGGGCATGCTGAAGGTTGCGAGGGACCGCGGCGTCTACCGCGAGATCCGTCGCGGCGTTCTCGGCGAAGCGCTGGACTATCCGGACAACACCTACGATGCCGTTCTCAGTTCGGGTGTCTTCACGCCCGGCCATGCGCCACCGACATCGTTCGACGAGATCATCCGCATCGTGAAGCCCGGAGGGCTGGTCTGTTTCACGCTGCGCCACGACCAGACGCCACCGGGATTCATCGAGAAGTTCGATGAACTCGCAAGGGCCGGATTGTGGCAGCAGGTGCGAGTGAGCGAGCCATTTCAGTCCATGCCGGGGGGCGAACCGGAGATCCGGCACAGGACCTGGCTCTTCCGGGTGACGCCGGAGCGCCCATCGGCGTGACGAACCCGGCGCCCGGACGCCCGGTTCGCATCTGGGATCGCCCGACGCGGGTGTTCCACTGGGTCCTCGTCGTCCTCTTCGTCGTTTGCTATGTCAGCGGCGACCGCGGCAGGTTCGATATCCACATCTTGGCCGGCCAGGCTCTGCTGATCCTCGTCGTGTCGCGGATCATCTGGGGGTTCGTGGGCAGCGATACCGCCCGGTTTCGCCGCTTCCTGCGGCCCCCGGGCGAGATCATGGCCCATATCCGGTCCCTTGGTGAGCGCCGGCCTGGCCATGACAGCGGTCACAATCCCCTTGGCGGCCTCTCCGTTGTCCTGATGCTGTTCGTTCTCGTCGTCCACACGGGATCCGGGCTCTTTGCGGTGGATGTCGATGGATGGAACGAGGGACCACTTTCGCATGTCGTGAGCTACGAAGCGGCTCGCAACGCCTCAGGCGTTCACGCTGTCACGGTCGACATCCTGCTCGTGCTTGTCGCACTCCACGTTGCCGCTGTCGGATTCCACTGGCTCTACAAGCGCGACAACCTCGTCCTTCCCATGGTGACCGGTCGCAAGCACCTTCCTCCGGAGCACGATGTCCCGCGTCTCGCCCCGGATCTCCTGGCTCTTGTCACGCTCGCCGTTGCCGCTTCGGTCGTGCTCGGGCTACTGGAGATCGCCGGATAGAGGTTCAGTGGTCCTCGGCGCGGAAGACCGAGTGACACCCGCCACACCCGTCGCGTCCAAGAGCCTGGAAGGCCGCAGCCTGCGAGTCGCCATCTCCCGAAGCCAGCGCCGTCTCGAGCATGGCCGCCCGCTCTCCCAGGAGCTGTGCGGCCATCTCGAACTCAGTCCAGTTTTCCCAGATGGCATCGAGAGCGCCGGTTCGGGGCAGGGCATCCACGCCGGTCCCCGGAGGAAAGAGCCGTGGAATGGCAGATGCGGCGTCCTTCAGGACACCGGTTGCCGCCAGCGCCTCCTCCGCATCGTTGCGCCCGGAGAGGAAGCCCTTGATGGTCCGCATGGAGATCCCAAGTTCCTTCATGAACACCTGGCGCTCGTCGCTCAGCCTCTCGGCCTCCTCGAGACTGACGACGTCGTCTCCTGACCAGGCCACGGATCCCAGCATGAAAGAGACAACCACCGTCACGATGGCGGTACGCATGGCCGGTTCCTCCCTTCTTGGATGTCCAAGAGACTGGAACAGGTTGCCCGGAGCCTGCAAGTCCCGGACTGCAGTCGGGACGGAATTCGGCCGCTGGCGGTCCACCACGGAGGTCTTGCACGCGGGCCCGGGACGAAGGCGAGACTTGACCCGGCGTCCCGATTGCGTGAATCGTGGGGTCTACCAGGGCCACGGCGAAATGAACAAGGCGGCCGACACGATCCCGGGTCATGGGTCAAGACCACCGGCAAATCGGCGAGGCAGGGAGGTGCAGCAATGAGCAGGGGCACCACTGTCTTCGCCCTGATCGTTTCCGTGCTGCTCATCGCTGCAGCCGGCGTGCTCAACATGCTGGCAAGGCAGGGCGGCGAAGCGGTGCTCGCCGATGCTGCCGTGATGGCAACGGAGATTCGCGGTGGCGTGGCGGAGTCAGGGGCGTCGGCCGTCGACGGGTCTCTGGAGACGGCATCTCGACTGGTGGCAACCCTCGAGTCCATTCCCGACCTTGCGGACGACATCGCGGGCACTGCGGTCGCGTTGAGAGAGGGGCTGCAACAGAGAAGGCTCGCGATCGATGCCATCCTTGATGCGGATGCGGCGCTCACGCAAGCGATCGATGCCTGGAGGTCGGCGGCTGAATCGGTGGCTGGAGAAGCCGGAACGAGGGCACAGGAACTGACCGGGCTCGTGGAGGACATGGACCGATACCTTGCCGGGACCGGGTCCGCTCCGACCCTTGATGCCGTGCGGGCCCACAACGACGTGACCCTTGTTGCGGCAGCAGACAGGCTGCTGACCGACAAGCGCACCCTTGACGAGCTGCATCAGGAGCTGGCTGTCGACAGGGTGGCCGGCGTTGCCGAGCAGCTTGTCATGTCCCTGGAGAACGAGCGCGCCCGGCGGGCGCTTGTCGTGCGCAACTATGACGACGGTACGGTTGCCGCCCTCGGCGCCCTGGCGCTTTTCTGGGTTCTGCTTGGCATCCGTGGGCGTCGCCGCAGCGAGCCGGTTCAACAGACTGCGGACCCGGGGCGGGGAAGGCTGTTCATCCGCGGTACGGCGGCGGCAGTGACGGTGCGGGCCCAACGTCTCGCTTCGCACACCAATGCTCTCAGACAGTCCCGCCAGAGACTTGGAAACGCCATCATGGAGGCCGGGCTCGACCGGTCGCTCAATGACGATGCGCCCCTTCACCGGGAGGTCAAGGCGATGGACGTTCATCTCGCCACCCTGCGCGACGAAACCGGTGAGCTGTCGGCGCTGGGCAAGCGTCTGTGGACTCTCGCCGGGGAGGCGGCGCCGTCGCCGTCGGTCAGCATCAACGCGTGCATCAGGGAAGCCCTCGAGGCGATCAGGGCAGGCCACCGTATGCCCGTCATGACGGAACTTGCCGATGTCGGCCATGTCAGGGGCGTGGCATCCGACATTGTCCTGGCCCTGACAGCCCTGATCGAGAGAATTCTCACCGCCTCCCGGGAATCGGGATTGGGGCACAGCGCCGTTCGCGTCTTCACCACGGCCGGTGATGACCAGGTGCATGTCACCATCACCGGAGGGGCTCCCCTTCCGCGGTTCACGGAACACACGTTCAGGCCGTCCGGCGCCTCCCACGAACTGGCGCTGGCCGTCGCTCTTCTCAGGCGCCATGGCGGCAGTGTGACCCTGGGTTCATCCACTGCCGGGGAAGCCTCGGCACGCATATCCCTTGCTGCCGCATCGGGAGACCAGACATGAAGGCGTTGCGTTTTCGGGTTCGCAACTATCGCAACATCGAGGACAGCGGCTGGGTAGCACTCGATCCGGTCACGGTCCTTGTCGGGCGCAACGAGTCGGGCAAGACCTCCCTTCTGAAGGCACTCAACAAGTTCAATCCGGGCACGGCGGAAACCTATGATGCCCAGCGCGAGTTTCCACGTGACCGCTACACGCGCGACTACATCCTTGCCGGTTCAACGGGGGCTGAGTGGCCTGTCTGTTCCATCGAGTTCGAGATTCCGGAACAGCAGAAGAGCGATATCGCGACCCTGCTGGGCCCGGCCCGGGCAGTGCCCGAGACGGTTACCGTCACGCGTCACTACGACGGCTCCCTCGGTTTTTCCTACATGCCGCAGATCGGAGCCAAACCGGCACAGCCAGCCCCTCTCATGGAGATCCTCGAGGGTCTGGCACTTGGAGACGACTCGCCGCGCCTGGCAGCATGGTCCAGCGAGTGGTACGACCGGTTCGCCGGGCTTGATGACGTCGCGAGCGCCACCGGCCGAACCCTGCTCACCGAAATCGACGAAGAGATTGCGGGACTTGATGATGAACGGCTCAGTGCTCTTGGCGCTGTCGTCACCGCCATGCTGCGGATGCCCTTCGGGAGCAGGGTGGTCGATCATGTCAATGCCCTGGTGGAACGTGAACTGCCGCGTCTCGTCTACTTCGAAAACTACGGCGTGCTCGACAGCGCCATCTGGTTGCCGGAGATGTTCAGGGGCCTTGAACGCGAGGAACCGGAACCGCGTTTCAGAACGGCGCTTGCGCTTTTCCGTCATGCGGGCCTCGATCCCCGGGACATCGCGGAACTGGGTGCCACGGACAACAGGGCATCGGGTGAGGCGATGCAGCGCCAGATGGAGGAGCGGGCCATCCGGCTCAATGCAGCGTCGGTCGACATCAGCCGTCGCTGTGCCGAGCTGTGGTCACAACGGCGCCATCGCATCCGCTATCATGTTGACGGAGATTACTTCCGCATCAGGGTCGCTGACGATTCGCTGGAGGATGTGGAGATAGAGCTGGAATCCCGCGGCAAGGGCTTCCAGTGGTTCCTCTCCTTCTTCCTCGTCTTTGCCGCGGAGTCCGAGGGCGGCATGGGCGATGCCATCATATTGCTGGACGAGCCCGGTCTCAGCCTTCACCCGACGGCACAACGCGAACTGCTGGTGTTCTTCGAGCGTCTGTCCGAACAGAACCAGGTCATCTACACGACTCATTCGCCGTTCCTTATCGACGGCGATCACCTTGACCGGGTGCGTCCGGTGTTCGAGGACGATACGGGGCATGCCCGCATCCTCAAGGGTTCATGGCCGGCCCATCCGGAAACGGTCTTCGCACTCAAGGCGGCAGCCGGGTATGCGATGTTCGATTCCCTGTCGGAGCAGGGTCGGTCTCTGCTTGTCGAACATGTCAGCGATGCCTGCTATCTGGAGGCGCTGTCGCGGCACTGCGCCCGGACCGGCAGGAGTGCGCTTGACGGATCCGTCGAAGTGGTGCCCTGTGGCGGTGCGGCGGTGTGCGGTTACCTGGCATCGCTTCTCATGGCCGAGAACCGTCGTCCTCTCATTCTCTTCGACGGCACCGACACCGCGCGGCTTCGACGGCATGGACTGGTGAGGGAACTCCTTGATGAGGGAGACAGCTCGATGGTTCTCCTCGACGAGGCCCTTGGCTGGTCCGGACATGACGTGTGCCTCGAGGATCTGTTCGGAGAGAGCCTCATCCTCGAAGGTCTCGCAAGCGCGACCGGAATCCGCCTTTCGCTGGGTGAAGATGGACATCAGGCCAGCCTCGTCGGCCGCATCGAGAGCGCGGCGGAGGCGGCGAACATCACGCTCCCCCGTTCCTGGCGGCTGTCGACGGCCCTGGCGGTGACGTCGTCACAGGACTCCCCGCCGGATGACGTCCTCGATTCGGCATCGCTTCTCTTCACGCAACTTGCCGGCGACGGCAAGGGACGGTGAACGGCAGATTTGCCGTCTACTACACGCCCGAGGCCGCCTCGGAACTGGCGCGATTCGCCGCCAGCTGGCTGGGAGAGGAGGCCGGCTGTGTTCCCGGCATCCCGGAAGACCTCCGCCGTGACGTCGTCCGCATCCCCCGAGCCTATGGATTCCATGCGACGCTGAAGGCCCCGTTCATCCTTGCCCCGGGCACCACCGCGGATGCTCTCGCCTCGGCCACCGCCGCCCTCGCGGCGAGCTTCACCGCATTCCGGGCGCCGCCTCTGGACCTCGCCAGTGTCGACGGTTTTCTCGCTCTGGTGCTTCGTGATCCCTGCCCGGACATGATGGACCTGTCGGAGGCGTGCGTGACGGCACTCGACCACTTTCGTGCGCCGCTGACTGACAGGGAAAGGGAACGCCGTCGATCGCAATGCCTCACGGCACGCCAGGAAGTGTTGCTCGACCGCTGGGGCTATCCCTTTGTTCTCGATGAATTCCGCTTTCACATGACGCTGACCCGGCGTCTCGATGAGGGCCTGCGTGCACGTATCGCCGCCCTCCTGGAACGCAGGATAGAAAGCTTCATCGGGCGGGAGTGGCGCGTCGACTCCATCTCCCTCGTCCACCAGGCGTCACATGACGAGCGCTTCGTCGTGAA
>JAJEHK010000230.1 GCA_022823765.1 Alphaproteobacteria bacterium
CGCCACCAACAACTGCATGGTCTGCAAGCCCACGGAGCGCACGCCCCTGACAGCCATCGCCCTCGCCGACATCCTCTACGAGGCCGGACTTCCGCCCGAGATGTTCCAGGTTGTCACCGGCCGGCCCGCCGACATCGGCGACGAGATGATCACCAACCGGAACATCGACATCATCACCTTCACCGGCGGGGTGCCTGTAGGCAAGATGATCGCCGAGAAGGCCGGGTTCAGGCGCACCGCCCTGGAACTCGGCGGCAACGACCCCCTGATCGTCCTCAACGACCTCGGTGACGACGACCTCCACAAGGCCGCCGGTATCGCCGTCGCCGGAGCCACCGGCAACTCCGGCCAGCGCTGCACCGCCGTCAAGCGCATTCTCGTGCAGGAGAGCGTGGCGGAGACGTTCGTGGCCCGAGTTCTCGCGTTGGCCAGCGCCATCAGGTTCGGCGATCCCGAGGACCCGGCCACGGAACTCGGCTGCGTCATCGATGCCGAGGCCGCCGCACTCTTCGAGCGTCGGGTCCTCGACGCCGCCAGCGCCGGCGCCCGGATTCTCTATCACCCGGAGCGGCAGGGAGCTCTCCTGCCGCCGATCGTCGTCGACCACGTGCCCCATGACAGCGAGCTCGTGATGGAGGAGACGTTCGGTCCCGTCATTCCGATCCTTCGCGTACCCGATGACGATGCCGCCGTCATGGCCATTTCGAACGGCACCCCCTTCGGCCTCTCCTCAGGCGTCTGCACCAACGATCTCGGGCGCGCCATCGCCTTCATCAACGGGCTCGACGTCGGCACCTGCAACATCTGGGAGCAGCCCGGCTATCGTATCGAGATGTCGCCGTTTGGCGGAATCAAGGACAGCGGCAACGGCGTCAAGGAGGGTGTCGTGGAGGCCATGAGGTTCTTCACCAACGTCAAGACCTACTCGCTTCCGTGGCCCGGATGACCGACCCGGCCGTTCACGGGGAAGGCGAGTCCAATCTCTCGGCGGCACGACGCGCATGGACATCAGGCACCCGCGCCGCGCCGCTTCTCGAACGCGATGCCGGCGCCTTCCTGCACCAGAGTCTCTCCACGCCCTGCCTGACGACCATCCGGCGTGCGGAAGGCATCTGGATCGAGGATCACGACGGGCGTCGTTTCATGGACCTTCACGGCAACTCCGTTCATCACATCGGCTACGGTCACCCCAGGGTCATTGCGGCGATCAAGGCCCAGCTCGACGCCTTGCCGTTTTCACCACGCCGCTTCACCAACGAGCCGGCCATCCGTCTCGCCGAGCGGCTGGGCGAACTCGCGCCGGGCGGGATCGCGAAGGTGCTGTTCACCACCGGAGGCTCCGACGCCAACGAGGTGGCCCTCAAGATCGCCCGCGCGGCGACGGGGCGCTTCAAGACCGTTTCCTTCTGGGATTCTTTCCACGGCGCCGGACTGGGGGCGGCGGCGATCGGCGGCGAGGCGACCTTTCGCAGCCATATCGCCGGACCGCTGCTGCCGGGCACGGAACACGTGGCGCCCTTCGCCTGCTACCGTTGCCCCTACGGCCATGCCGGGCCGGATGTCTGCGGCCTGGCCTGCGCGCGGATGGTCGACTATGTGCTCGAGCGCGAGGGCGACGTTGCTGCCGTTATCGGCGAACCCATGCGGGCGGTTCCCCATGTTCCGCCGCCCGGGTTCTGGAAAGCGGTTCGGGAGGCCTGCGATCGCCACGGCGCCCTGCTGATCCTCGACGAGATTCCCACCGGCCTCGGCAAGACCGGCCGGATGTTCGCCTGTGAACACGACGATGTCGTTCCCGACATCGTGACCCTGGGCAAGGCCCTGGGCGGTGGCGTTCTTCCGATCGCAGCCTGCCTGGCGCGTCCCGGCCTCGATGTCGGCGGCGACTTCGCCATCGGTCACTACACCCACGAGAAGAACCCGGTGACGGCGGCGGCGGCCCTCGCCACTCTCGAGGTCATCGAGGAAGAGGGCCTCGTCGAGAAAGCCGCCGACCTCGGCGCCCATGCCCTGGCGAGGCTGCGCTCCTTCGCCGCCAGCCAGCCCCTCGTCGGCGATGTGCGCGGCCGCGGCCTGATGCTTGGAGTCGAGATCGTGAAGGACCGGACGACACGGGAGGAGAATCACGAAGCCGCCGAGCGGATCTTCTACCGCTGCCTTGAGGGCGGCGTGAGCTTCAAGATCAGCCAGGGGTGCGTTCTCACCCTGTCGCCACCGCTCGTGATCTCCAGGGAAGATCTCGACCGGGCCCTTGATGTCGTCGAACAGGCGATCGACCACGAGGGCCGTCGTCGGTGAGGATCGTCCGGACCGATTGCGAGATCGACACGCCGCGTATCGACGAAGAGATCCGCCGGGACGGACACGAGCTTCTCCTGTTGCCCCACGCCATTCCCGAAGCACGGCTGATCGAGGCCCTGGCCGAGGCCGACATTCTCCTCGCGTGCTACACGCCCGTCACGGAAAAGGCCATCGCCACCGCCACCCGTTTGCGCGGTATCGTCAAGTATGGTGTCGGCATCGATGCCATCGACATCGCGGCGGCAAGGCGTCGCGGCATCACGGTGGTCAACATCCCGACCTACGCCGAGCAGACCGTGGCCGAAGCCGCCTTCGCCCTCATCATCGCTCTCGCCAGGCGCCTGCCGGATCTCCATCGTCACATGCAACAACACGGCTGGGCCTGGCCGGAACCGGCCTGGATCGGTTCGGACATCGCCGGCCAGACGGTCGGCATTGTCGGACTTGGCAGGATCGGCCGCAGCCTGGCGCGCATGGCCGGATGCGGCTTTCGCGCCCGCGTCGTGGCCTATGACCCCTTCGTATCCGCCGCCGACATGGAGGCGCTCGGCGTCGTGAAGCTCGATACCCTCGACGATCTCATGGCAGCGGCCGATGCGGTGGCGGTGCTGGCGGTTCTCGACAGCACCACCCGGGGCATGATCGGCGCCCGCGAACTCGCGCTGATGAAGCCGACGGCGATTCTCGTCAATGTCTCGCGCGGCGCCATCGTCGACGAGTCGGCACTCGTCGAGGCGCTCCTGGAGCACCGGATAGCCGGCGCCGGACTGGATGTCTTCGACAACGAGCCCCTGGCGCGCAAGGGGCATCCCCTGTCCGATCTCTACGGCATGCCGAACGTCATTCTCACACCGCACCTTGCCTTCTACACGCGCCAGGCGATGGCGCGCCTCGAACACGAGACCCTCGAACGGTGTCGTGAACTTCTGAACGGCGATCCGGTGCGGATCAGATCGACCGACAGCCGGCTTGCAGGTCAGGCCAACGTCAGGTACGCCCCCGCGTCCTGACAACCGCGCCATCGACCACACGGACGGCGCCCGACATGGGAGGAACAGCCCCGAACGCTTCAGGTGGATCGGGGCCGCCAGCCAAGGGTTACGGATGCGTCGTGTTTGACCAGGGCGCGGGATCGCAGACCGGGTCCGCGTCGCAGGAGTACGATGTGTCGGCACGGCAGCAGATAACGCCGAGAATGAGCAAGTGCTCCGACGGCTCGACAACCGGTGTCAATTCCGGGCAGCCGCAGGCCCCACAAGCTGGTGATGATGCGAAGCGGGCATCGAGGCGTCCGCCTGTGGCGCCAACGCAGGCGCCGGCAGCAGAACGGTCAAGACAGTTATCGTAGTTTCACTGGTACGCACTCGACGGGTTGACGTAGGCTCGTCAGCCGGAACTTTATCAGTTCTCAGGTCTTGTATGACCGGGTTTCGTCCACGTGATCATGAAGTTATCCACAGCGGTTGGGGGCGGGAAATTGTGGACAACGACAGTTGTGGGAGAGCCATCCGGTCTATG
>JAJEHK010000246.1 GCA_022823765.1 Alphaproteobacteria bacterium
CTCCAGGAAGTCATCGAGGGCGGGAGCCAGGCGACGGCAGTGGCTGCAAAGATAGTCGGAAAAGACAAAGAGAACGGTTTCGCCCTCGGCATTGCCAAGCCGGTTGACCTGCGGCAGATCCTCCACCATGGCGGCCATGTCGCCGGTCACCGTGGTGTTGACCTCATGCGTGTCACCGATGAGTCCTGTTTCGCGCAGGGCAAAGGCGACGACGAGCACCCCGACGATGAGGAGGAGATTTCTTGCCGAGGACCGACCGCGTCGCTCCTGCGAGAAGGCCCTGTTGACGGCTTCGCCAATCCGTTTCTTTCTTTCGTCGCTCTCCAATGGATCCCGCCCCTTTAGAACTCGAGCAACAGCGCAAGGCGGTCAACAACTGCCGGCGCACCGAGCAGAACGTCGTGTCCCCGACCACGGCCCGTATGGCGCACAAGGAAGGTGCCACCAGCCTCCTCGATGAGGATGCGGGATGCGGCAAAGTCCCACAAGGAAAGATCGGGATCGACGACGGCATCGATGGCGCCTCGTGCCGCCGCAACATGGGCAAAGACGTCACCGAAGATGCGCAGGTCATCAACCGCATCCACAAGAGACCCGACAAGGTGTTCGACGCCACTCGTCCGGAACTGCCCGAGGAGACCTGCCGCCACCGTCGACCGGGAGAGTTCCGTGGTGGCGGAAACATGGATGCGCTCGCCGTTGCGCCAGGCACCACCTCCCTGCCAGGCCCAGAAGGTCTCATCCGTACCCGGGAGCCTGATGGCGCCCGCCACCACACATCCGGTCTCGACACGCTGCAGGGCCACCAGGGTTCCCCAGACGGGAATGTCGCGGGCAAAGGCCATGGTGCCGTCGATGGGATCGACGACCCAGCGCCACACTGAGCCTTCACCCGTCTCGCCCTCCTCCTCCCCGAGGACGGCTGCACCGGCCGGATAGTCGTTCGCCAGGAGAGTCTGGCGCACCAGGCGTTCAGCCATAGTGTCGGCAGACGTCTGCGGGCTGCCGTCGCTCTTGAGCGACGTCCGGAATGATCCCGATCGCGCGATCTCGAGGAGGTGCGAAGAGGGCGCCTCAGCCGCCCGCCGCGCTACGGCAGCAGCTTGCGCCAAGTCGATCGTGATCGCCGTCACGAGTCCAGCACCAGTGCCGGTCCCGCCAACCACCCCGATACGGCATCGCCCTTGACGAGATCACGCACCACTCCCTGGACCTCCGGCACGGGCACATCGCGCATGCCGGGTGACGGAAGCAGCAGCGCCCGGGCCGTACCCTCAAGACCCATGATCGTGATCGACGGTCTCTGCGTGAGCGAATTCACCTGGCACCCGGCCTTCAGCATGCGGTGGAGATTGCGCACGATGTGCGCGCCTGCTTGCGGATTGTAGAGACGATCGACCAGTCCGCCGCAGAAATGGTATCCGCGATCGATGCCTGTGAAATTGTCGAGCACCACCGCAACATCGTCGAAGCACATGGCCGCCGTGACGGACTCGGCTACGCGGTTCGCGTCGAAGCCTGCATCTTCCTCCCTCTCCGGAGGCGTGTGCCGGCTGAACCGGACATGCGCGACGGCCTTGACGCCCAGACCCGCGACACTTCCTCGCGCGGCCTCGATGGCCTTTACCGGAGACTCCTTCCTGTCAATGCCGAACACCACGCCGTCGAGGATGTGGCGAGCGCCGTCAAGAGCGAGGAGGCTCTCCACAACCCCCCGTTCGTCGGCTCCGAGGCCGTGACTGCAGCTGAACATTCCGCTTTCCGGACGAAAGGCGTTGAAGAGGACGGGCACATCACCCCTGAGCCCGGCGATTCCGGGAAGCAGTTCGGGCAGGGCAAGGACCGGAGCAATGACCTCCCAGCAGTCGAGATGATGGCCGTACTCCACAAGCGCCTCGCGCGCGCCTGCCACGGGCAGGCCATACGAGAAGGCGGTGAAGCGGTGGCCGAGTGCAGCGAGTTCGGCCATGCGCTGGCCGGTATCAGGATCGGCAAGATCGTCGAGAGGCACCCGCAACTGGCTCACTCCCATCTCCCACAGGGCCAGCAGGGGATAGTCGTTGCGAATGGGTTTGCGCCTGAAGCTGTCGAGACCCCAGGGCGTGGGAATGTGGGCACTCTCACACCATGGATGGCGCAGGTCGAGGCCAATGCCGCGCTGATCCGGATCGAGGCCATGAACAGGAATCGCTGCAGGTGCCCTGCCCGCTTCGCACGTGCGGCCGAAGGTGCGGATGACATGCAGGAGATGACCGGTCTCGTGCACGTCGACGACTCCATAGCCAAGTTTTGCAGTGTCATGCCGACCCTGCTTGACACCGGGTGCCGCGCGAAAGAGCTCATGGTAGTCGTGACGCAGAAAGCTTGTCGACGGGAGGACATACATGCTTGTCCCGTCATGGCGGTTGAAGAAGAAGTTATGCACATGACCGGCAAACTGCGCCTCCACCCCATGACGTGCAAACAGTCCGAGCAGCCAAGACCGTCCCGGCTCATCGGTGGCGTCATAGTGGCCGGTCTCGCCGGCATGGGAGAGGTAAGGCGGGTAGTGGGAGAAAACAAAAATGCGCCGGCCATGGTTGTCGGCAAGCAGCGATTCGAGCCACCTCCTCTGCCGGTCCTCCGCCGCAAGGCCCGAATTCACGATCATTCCGTTCATCACAACGAACAGGCAGTCCTCGTGTTCAAAGGCATGGTACTGGGACTGAAAGTGCCGCTCGTACTCGGCAATCATGTCATCGTTGACCGTCAACTGTGCATCCTGGTCTGCCAGGGGATCACCGGGAAAGGCCTTCTCGCCAATGTCATGGTTGCCGGGAACGAGATGCCACGGACACTCGAGTTCCTCGAAGACACGATGGAATCTCTCAGCCGATTCCTTGTAGGCCGGCGTGCCGGGTCCAGGATGCGTGATATCCCCCAGGTGGATCACGAAGTCAGGAGCCCGGCGATTGATCTCCTCGACCACGTAACGGCATCGCTCGACGTTGAGCAGAACCGCGTCGGCATCATATCCGCCAATGGCCTCGGCCTCGGCCTCGGTGACATGGGAATCGGCGACGACCGCAAAGGTGAAAAGACGCCTGCCATCCGCACACGGTTCAAGCATGACTCGACGCTCCCGGGTCAACAGTTGCGCGGAACCACTGCCTACCGTGATCCGGACAGGCCTGGAGACCGGATGGGGCTGTCATCTGCCCGCTCCCGGGGAACTCCC
>JAJEHK010000300.1 GCA_022823765.1 Alphaproteobacteria bacterium
GATTCCGCCGAGGCCTTGTCGATGAGATAACCCTGCAGTGAGTTCCTCACCAGCGTCCCCACTCGCTGCCAGGCGTCGTCGCCACCCTGCTGTTCCCAGAAGGTCTTGTGAAGCGGCCACCACAGCGCCGGATAGTACGAGGCATCGCCGTTGGCGACCGAAACGAAGCTGGCCTGCATCTGGGCAACAGTCGGCTCCTCCACCTCGTAGCCCAGCTCTTCAAGGCCCATCCCGACCACGTAGGTCTGGAACAGTTCTTCAGCATATCCCTGATAGATCGGTTTGACGCTGTCTGCCATTGCCGCATTCGGCGTCAGTTGAACGGCCAGCAGCAAACCTGCCACCGCGCCAATTGCCTTACGAATCATCGTTCTCGCCTCCTTCAACGTTGAAACCAGACAGTTTCGCCCAGGCAACCTTCCGGGCGCAATGCCTGAAAGTGTCACGTCACCCAGGACTCGCGTCAAATGACGAATGTTCCTCGATTGCATTACCACAAGTCATGCAAGGATCACTGACAATGGGACAGACCGCAAGCATATCGAAAGGCAATGCCAGTCAGAGCTGGTTCAGCGATTCGGCTAGAAGCCGGGCTTCAACTGTTACAGCGCGATCGACAGCTTACGGTGCTTCGCTTCGCAAGATGCGGCTGACAGGTATCGGCCATTCATTACCCTGAGTTGATCTGGATATGAGAACAAGTCGCCTGCCTATCGGTACCAACCACGGTAGTCTTGAGACAGGGCAAGGAGGTCGACTCATGACGGCTCAACCTGTCGTCGAAAAGCCAGGCAAACGCCGGGGGCGGGCCGCACGCAAGAAGGCCCGTACCGAAAAACCCGTCTCCTTCCTGCCGGAACTCGATCGCAGGATTCCCGCGGTCGACCTGATGACGCCGGACCAGCTCGAGCGAATTCACGACGCGACCATGTCGTTGCTCGAGACCAAGGGCATCGAATTCCGCGACGACGAATCGGCAGACCTGTGGAAGACAGCCGGAGCACGGGTTGACGGCCACCGCGTACGCATCGACCGGGGTCACCTGATGGAGCTGATTGCAACGGTGCCCGAGACCTATACCATGGTGGGGCGCAACCCGGCACGTTCGGTCACCCTTGGTCGAATGAAGCAGGTCTTCACTCCAGCCTACGGATCGCCCAACGTTCTCGATCTCAACGGCCAACGCCGTTACGGGACTCTTGACGACTTCACGGCCTTCGCAAAGCTTGCGCACATGTCGCCGGCCATGCATCTCTCCGGCGGTGTCCTGTGCGAACCGCTCGATATCCCCGTTCCGAAGCGCCATCTCCACATGGTCTATGGCCTCATCAAGCATTCGGACAAGCCCTTCATGGGCATGGTGACGGCCCGCGAGCGGGCCGAGGATACGGTCGCGATGGCAAGGATCCTGTTCGGTAGCGACTTCGTTGACAACAACACCGTGATGACGTCGATCGCCAACTGCAACTCGCCCCTGGTCTGGGATCAAACCATGCTCGATGCGGCCAAGGTCTACGCCGCAGCCAATCAGGCGATGCTCTACACACCCTTTGTTCTCGGCGGCGCAAGTACACCGGCAAGCACGGTGGGATCGCTGGTCCAGATCAACGCGGAAGCGCTGGCCGGGATCGCTTTCTCACAGCTGGTGCGCCGGGGCGCACCTGCCGTCTACGGCCAGTGGCTGGCGACGGTCTCGATGAAGTCGGGCGCACCCATGGCAGGCACGCCTGAGATCTGTCACATGAACATGCTGGTGGGACAGTTGGCCCGCCACTATCGCGTGCCGTGGCGGTGCAGCGGCGGCTGCTCAAGCGCCAAGATCGTCGACGCACAGGCAGGCTACGAATCTGCACGCAACATGTATGGCGTGATGATGTCCGGCGCCAACTTCGTCCTTTCGACCGCGGGCTACATGGAGGGCGCCCTGACCCAGAGCTATGCCAAGTTCGTTCTGGATGCCGAACAGATGGAGATGTTCTACAGGCTCGGTCAGGGCGTTGATTTCGGCGAACTCGAGGCGGCTCTCGAGACGATGAACGAGATCGAGCCGGGCGGGCACTATCTTGGCACCAGCCACACTCTCGAGAACTTCGAAAGAGCTTTCGTGATGCCCGAGTTGATGAACCATGACAGCTTCGAGCAATGGCAGGCCGATGGAGGAGAGGACGCCAACGCACGGGCCGTCTCGCGGGCAAGGAAGATGCTGGCCGACTACGAACCACCGCCTCTCGACGAGGCCATTGACGAGGCCTTGCTGGACTTCGTGGCCCGTCGTGAACGAGAGCTGCCCGATCACGTGACCTAGACATCACGGAGTTGGTCCGGGGAGACGCGCAGGGCTGTCGGGAATCACATGCGCCGCAAGATGTCAGGCTCGCGGTCGTGGCTGAAGGAATCCCGGGCGTCGGCGATCGAAGAGGCCTCCGAATTTCAGGCGGAGTGCAATGCAGCCCTGACTTCATGCATGGCCCGGCGTCCGGAGAGCCAGGCACCATGGCACGTGGCATGGAACTCCGGAATGGTGGCCTCGCCGGCAAAGAAGATGCGGTCGTCAATCGGCCTGGCGAGTTCCA
>JAJEHK010000010.1 GCA_022823765.1 Alphaproteobacteria bacterium
TCGGACAGTTCGGGCACCGCCCGTGTATGATGATTGGCCATGGCATGACCTCCCGCACCGGATCACCATGCCATGATCGAACTCTACTGTAAACTAATTTATGATACGGAACACTAGAAATCACGGATCAACGTGACAGGCAGCACGGTGGCCACCCGCTCCGGGATGCCGGGCATTTCGGGCCCGCGCTGCGCTCATCGGAGGTTCTCAATGGAACTCGTTGGCAACTCCTGGTCGGCTCGTGACGTCGCCAGCCTGATTCATCCCACTTCGGACCTGCGAGCCCACCGGTCCGTTGGCGCCAGCATCATGGATCGTGGTGCGGGCGTTCGCGTCTTCGACGAAGACGGCAGGGACTACATCGAATGCATGTCCGGCCTGTGGTGCGCCTCGCTCGGTTTCCGAAACGAACGGCTGGCGCGAGCGGCCTATGATCAACTGATGAAACTCGGCTTCTATCACATCTACGGACACAACTCGACGGAGCCCGCCATCGCGCTGAGCGAGAAGTTGCTGCAAGTCTCCCCGGTGCCGATGTCCAAGGTGTTGTTCCAGTGCTCCGGAAGCGAGGCAAACGAGACCGCCATCAAGCTGTGCTGGTACCACCACCACGCCTCCGGCAATCCGCAACGACGGATCATCATTGGTCGCAAGGCCGGCTATCACGGCAGCACGACCGGCTCTGCGAGCCTGTCGTTCAAGCCGAATACCCACACCGATTTCGGACTGCCCTATGAACCGTTCCGTCATACGGAGTTCCCGCACTACTACCGGTTCCACGAGGACGGCGAGACCGAAGACGGTTTTGCCACGCGCATGGCCGACGCGCTGGAAGCACTCATTCTGAAGGAAGGGCCCGAGAATGTTGCCGCGTTCTTCGCGGAGCCCATCATCGGTTCAGGCGGAGGGGTGATGCCGCCGGCCGGCTACTTCGGGAAGGTCCAGACCATCCTGCGCCGGTATGACATCCTGTTCGTGGCCGACGAGGTGATCTGTGGCTTCGGGCGCACCGGCAACTGGTGGGGCTCGCAGACCTTCGATCTGAGGCCCGACATCATCACCTGCGCCAAGGCCCTGTCGGCGGGCATGTTGCCGATTTCCGCCGTCCTGGTGAACGACAGGATCTACGACAGCATGCTGAACCAGAGCGACAGGCTGGGCTCATTCGCCCATGGCTCGACCTTCGGCGGCATGCCGGCACCCGCGGCCGTCGCCCTGGAAGCGATTGCCATCATGGAAGAGGACGATGTGGTGCAGCACGCGCGGGATGTCGGCGCATTCATGCTGCGCGAGCTCGAGCCGTTGAACGACCATCCGATGATCGACGACCTGCGCGGAACCGGACTGATGATCAGCATGGAGATCGTCGCCGACAAGAAGACCCGCGCCAACTTCCCGGAGGAGCGCAAGGTGGTCGCCCGGCTCGACCGCCACTGTCGTGCGAACGGCGTGATCCTGAAACTCGCCAATGACCGTGTCGTGTTCACACCGCCGCTGATCATCACCGAAGAGGAAGCACGCGAGGCGGTTGGCCGGTTTCGGCGAGCCCTCGACGCGACCCTTGCGGAGCTCTGAAGCCGACGCGACTTGGCGGCGAGCCTCCCGGTTGGCGCCGATGCTTCGGTCGGCACAAACCGGGAGAGGTCCCTGCTGCGGAACCTGTCGGCCGTGAAACGGCATCCGTCACCCGGCATGGTGGGGGTCTGCCAACCCCGCGCCGGTTTCGAGAGTCGCGCAAATGACGGCGTCCCGGTTCGCGGATCGGCCCGGGGTGCCGGCACAGTCGTCCCTTGCATTCGTCTCCCGGGAGTTCGCGATCCTGCCGAAACGAACCCTGCCTGCGCAGTGGCGCTGCAGGGAGACGGTCATGTCTTCGACTTCGGGCCGCGTCACGCATCCAGGTCGATGATGTAGCTGCCGAACCGTGACAGGCGGACGCGCGCGCCGGGGTTGACCACGATGGTGGTCAAGGGGTCCTCGATGAACACCGGCCCCTCGAACTCCTGCTCCAGGGGCAACCGCTCACCCTGCAGGACAGGCACATTTACATGCGTGTCCAGCTCGCGGAGGAAGCTGCGCCGCCTCCCGATCGGCGTGGCGATCCGGTCGTCGGGCGTCAGTTCCGGGAAATCGACATCCTCGAGCTGCCCGATTGCCTGCACGTTCCATTCCGTGATCTCGACGGGATCCGTCTCGCTGCGGACCGCGTACCGGGTCTCGTGCAGGCAGTGAAACGCCTCGACCAGGGTATCGAGTGCCGCCGCGTCAGCGACACGCCTGTCCGGCAAGGTCAGGGTGAGTTGCCAGACCTGGTCCGCGTAGCGCGCTTCACAGGTGTAGTGCAGGCGCTGGTCCCTCTCATCGATGTTCATGCGCTCGAGATAGGCGCGCGCATCCCGTTCCAGCGACGCCAGCAGCTTGTTGACACGCTCGAAGTCGAACCGGGCACTGGTGGTGAACAGGCTTTCGCCAAAATTGAAGCTGATGTTGCCGGTCAGGATGCCGAAGGCGCTCAGCACGCCGGTCATCGGCGGGACCAACACCGTCCCGATGCCAAGTTCACGCGCGATGGCCACCGCATGCAGCCCGGCCGCCGACCCTCCGGCAACCATGATGTACTCGCGGGGATCGACGCCTCGCTTGACGGTCAGGTCCTCGATCGCGACGACCATGTTCTGTTCGCAGCCAACCCGGATCAGGGCCGCGGCCTCGCTCTCCGACATGCCGAGAGGATCGCCAACATGTTCCCTGATCGCAGCCCTGGCCAGATCACGCGACAGCGCCACACCCCCGCCCGCCGTGAGCGTGTCGCCCAGGCTGCCGGACACCAGATTGGCATCCGTGACGGTCGGCCTCACACCCCCCTTGCCATAGCAGGCGGGTCCGGGCGAAGCCCCCGCGCTTTCGGGACCGACATGCACGAGGCCGCCACTGTCGACCCGGGCAATGCTGCCTCCGCCGGCACCGATCGTGTGGACCTCGACCGACGGAACACCGAAGACATGCCCGGCAATCGTTCCTTCGCGATGCATGGGGATGCGGCCGCCGGTAACGATGCTGACGTCGAAGCTGGTACCGCCCATGTCCGTGGTGATGACGTTGCCGCCGCCGATCGACTCGATGTCGGAGAAGCGGCGACCGGCCTCCGGGGCGGCCGACGGCCCGGAGAAGCAAAGGTAGACCGGCCTGTTCAAGATCTCGCGGGTCGACGTCTGGCCTCCGTTCGATGTGACGTAGGACAGTGTTCCCGTGAAGCCGTGCGTGGCAAGGCGCCCCTCGAGACGGCGAATGCTCTCGATGACGACCGGCTTGAGCGATGCATCCAGCGCCGTCGCCGATGTCCGTCTGTATTCGCGAACACAGGGATTGACCCTGTGGCTCAGACTGAACGGCATATCGGGCAGGGCCTGTTCGATCATCTCCCCGACCCGTCGTTCATGGTCGGCATTGGCAATCGACCACAGGAGCGATACCGCGATCGCCTCCGCACCGGCCTGCCTGCTCCTTTCGATGGCCTCGCTCACACTCCCTTCATCGAGCGGTTCGATGATCCGGCCGTCATACGCGATCCGCTCGGTCACCTCGAAAGTCAGGGAACGAGGAATGTAGGGCTTCGGGAACACGGCTTTCATGTCGTAGCTGTCGGGTCTGCCACCTTCACGGATCAGGAGCGTTTCGCGAAAGCCGCGGGTCGTGATGAGCACCGTGCGCGCCGCCTTGCCCTCGAGAACAGCGTTGGTCGCGGTCGTGGTGCCGAAACAGAACCGCTTCGTCCGGGCAAGCAGCTCGGAAAGACAGCATGCGTGATCGTCAGCGACCAGGCGGAGGCCCTCCAGGACACCGTCTGTCAGGTCCGCCGGTGTGGTGAGCGACTTGTAGCCCCTGGGCTGGCCGTCTTCACGGTGAACGACGAGGT
Organism: Alphaproteobacteria bacterium; assembly: GCA_022823765.1. Taxonomy (GTDB): domain Bacteria; phylum Pseudomonadota; class Alphaproteobacteria; order SP197; family SP197; genus SP197. The sequence continues at coordinate 3,917 of JAJEHK010000010.1, forward strand.
CGGTGAAAGTGCCACCGACATCAACAGCGATGTGCATGGATGCCGTTCCCTATCGGTCTGATCGCGCACCGGCATGATCGTCCGGCTCATCGGGCGCAACCCCGTAGTGTTCCTGCGCAAAGGCCGCCGAGATCCACCCCTCGCGGAGATCGTGTCTGACACGCTCCGGGTCGCGCCTCTCTGGCGCGCCGTAACCGCCACCCCCGCTGCTGTACGACAGGAGTCTCTCTCCGGGATTCAGTGTGACGTCGACCGAAACACCGAGGTCGATCGTGTTGCGGTTCCCGTCCTCCTTCAGGACGACGGTTCCGACTGCCGGCTTGCCGCCGGCGACGCCCGGCGGCGGATGCTGTTTGCCGGCAGCGTTGATCGTGAAGCGAACCGGCGACTGATCGATCCGGAACACGACCTCCGAGCCGGGGCCACCCTGCCATTCGCCAGCCCCGCCGGAGTCGACACGCAGGGCCAGCCTTTCAACGAGCAACGGTTGCTGCTGCTCGACGATCTCGACGCTCGATTGCCACAACATGCCCTGCGAACTGCCGGTGCCGTAGGTGACCCAGCCGTCCGCGCCCGACACCGCCGGTCCGCTCCAGTGTCCGATCAGGATCTGGTTGACGAATTCCCGGCCGCCGCGGGCGGGGTCGACCCCGCTCACGACCGGGCACGACCCCGGCAATCCGATTCCGGCATAGGCCGATCCCATTCCCTCCCGGTACTCCGCGAACAGGGCGTGGATGTGGGACGCGAACGCACTGCACAGGTTGGTCGTTGCCGCAGAGGTCGCGGTCGGGTGCACGGGCCGCCCGATGACGGCACCGTCGCGCATCCTGACGTTGATCCGGCGGAAAGCGCCCGCGCTTCTCGGAATGTCCGGTCCCAGCGCATTGAGTACGCTTATGCGCGAGCAGGCGAGCGTGGTGGATTCGGTGAGATTTATCCCCAGGGGCACGTTGTCGACGTTGTCGGTCAGGTCGATTTCGACCATGGCTGCGTCCGGGTCGACGGTCAGGGTCGCGGTAACCGGGATGCCGTCAGGGTATTCCTCCAGTTCCGAGTCGTAGTGCATCGTGCGCGTGACGCTGCCCTTCTCGAGCTTGCCGATCGCGTTGATGGCCATGCGCTCGGCATAGGCCTGGAACTCGTCGGCGAAGGCCTCGATGACGTCGTCGCCGTATTTCTCGCACAATTCGATGATGCGCCGCTCGCCGGTACGCACCGCGGCGAGACAGGCCAGGTAGTCACCGTAGAACTGATCCGGCGAACGGATGTTGGCCCGGCAGATGTCGATGACCGCAGGGTCGTCCCTGTAATCGGTCTGGATGCGCACGCACGGAAGGATCAGACCCTCCTGGTAGACATCGGCGGAGTTCGGCCCGTAGGTGGTCGGCGTCGGGAACCCCATATCCGCAAAATGCGCGCGCGCGATGGTATAGAAGGCCAGCCGTCCCCGGAAGAAGACCGGCACGCACAACGTGAAATCGGCGCAGTGGGTGTTGCCGTGATAGCCACTGTTGTTGGCAAAGCAGTCTCCCGGGGCAACGGCATCGCCGAACCTGTCGGCAACCGCCTGTGGAATGAGTTCGATGGCACCCACATGAACCGGCAATCCCACGGCCACGCTGACCGACTGGAACCGTGCGTCGGTAATGCTGCACGAGAAGTCCATCGCCGTATTCAGCACGCCCGACCGGCCAGACCGGAACAGCGCGTTCACCATCTCGCGGATGATTGCTTCAAACCGGCGCAGCAGGATGGACATGGTGAAATGGTCGACGGACGGCGTGCGACTTTCGGAAGTACTCGGAATGGCAGCTGGCATGTCCGTGCTCCTGTTCATCGGTGTCCCCGCATGTGGCCCCGGAACCTTCGCAGGCCGGGCAATTGTCATCCAGGCCGGGGTGCTCCGCGGATCCCCGTTACGGCTCCTGCAAGCCTTGATGATCCTCCGCCGATGAGCCCGAACTCCATGCCCCCGGTCGAGGGATTGAAGGTGGCCCGCGTGTCCTGCCCGGTGGCGAACCGGGGGAAGGACCTTCTCCACCGGCGACGATTGTCTAGCTGAACAGAAGCTCCGGCAGCCACAGGGCAACGGACGGCATGAATGTCGTGATCATCAGCGTCGGCAGCCAGGCGAAGAAGATCATGATGAGGACCGGCTTTATCATCCGGTTGACCGGCGCGCCGGTCACCCTGGAACCGAGATAGAGGAGCGGCGCGGTCGGCGGGGTGATGTTCGCCATGCCGAGATTGACACCGAGCACGGCGGCGAAGTGGATCGGATCCATCCCCACGCTGGTCACGATGGGGAGCAGCAGGGGCGCGGAGAGCAGTAGCCCGCTGATGTCGTCCATCACCATGCCGATGAGGATCATGACGAGATTCACCATCAGCAGGATGACGATGGGGTTGTCCGAGACGGCGTAGACGAGTGACTTCGCAAGGCCAGGTATGTCTTCGAAGATCAGGAACCGGCTGACGATGAGCACCATGAACACCATCACCATCACGACGCCGATGGTGACGGACGCCTCGCGGATTCCCTGCCAGAAGTTATGCCTGTTGAGTCCCTTGTAGACGAAGAAGCCGATGGGAATTGCGTAGATGACGGCCACCCCCGCCGCTTCGGTCGGGGTCATGACCCCGCCATAGATGCCGCCCAGAATGAACGCGGGCATGAGGAGGGCCGGGAACGCGCGCCACGACCGCACGCCGAGCTCGCGCCCGAAACGCTGCGGCCTCTCGGCGAGCCTGAGATCCGGGACATTGCGCACGAGGAAGAAGTTCACGATGCACAGGAGCACCACCAGGATGAGGCCCGGCACCACGGTGGAGAGAAAGCACTTGAGCACCGACTGCTGGGTGACCCAGGCATAGAGGATCTGCGAGGCGCTCGGTGGAATGAGAAGGCCCAGCGGACACGCGCTCACGATCAGCGCGGCCGCGGTGCCTTCGGGATAGTTCGCCCTGCGCAGGTGCGGCATCATGATCGAGCCGATGCAGGTGAGCGTCGCCGCGGCGCTGCCGGAAATGGAGCCGAAGACCGCGCACGCGACCACGGCCGCCGCGCTCAGGCCACCGCGCAGGCGCCCGACCATCAACTGGATCAGGTCAACGAGCGGCGCCGCGATCCTTCCCCGCTCCATGATGCTGCCCGCAAGAATGAAAAGCGGGATGGCGAGCAGGATCACGGTGTTCAGCTTCCAGTGCCCGGCCGGAAGGAAGCCCGAGATATCGTGCCCGCCGAAGATGGCAATGAGAATGAGGACCGCGCCAAATGCCATCGGTACCGAAACGCCGACCACCAGCAGCAGGCACAGGAGTGCCAGGCACGAGAGGATCAGCATCTCAGTCGTCCCGCGCGGACAGGCTGACGGTGTCGCCGTCTCCCGTATCGGCCGCGGTGGTCTCGGGCACGCGGCGCAGCTTGCAAAGCACGTAGAGCCGGAGCGCGCTGTAGAACGACATCAGTCCGAAACCGAAGATCAGCGCGAGACGGGGGACGAGGAAGGGGATCTTCAGCGCGATCGTGGCCTGCCAGTAGGGATAGGATGCGATCTCGTCGCGAATGGCGAGAACCGCCCAGTAGAGCGCCGCCAGGCTGACGAGCAGTTCTATCGTGCAGACGAGGACCGCACGCATCCAGCGAAGCCGCTCATCGTCCGTGAGGTAGCTCAGCAGGTCGGCGCTGACATGGCTGTTCTCGTAGGTCCCGATGGCACTCGCCATGAAGTAGAGCCAGAAGCAGATGATCAGCAGCCATTCCTCGTAGGCGAAGAGGTCTGCCCCGAACCCGTATCTCAGGATGACCACGCAGAAGAACGTGGCCGCCATGATGAGGCTTGCCGCGCAGACGAACGCGCCCTTTGCGGCGAGCAGCAGGCGCACCGGGCCTCGAACCGCCGCCGGGACGTGCTCGATGATCTGGGTCATGGGTCCACCGAAGCGGCTGCCGGGGCGATACGCACGTCCGGGTGAAGCAAGGAGGCTGGCCGCGCCTGTCCTCCAGGGAGGGCGGGGAAGGCGCCGACCGGCGCGCTCCCCGCCAGCTCCGGGAACAGGTTACCGGTCGTCACGCAGCCGGTCGACGATTTCCTTGCCCACAAGCTCCTCGACTGCCGGCCACACCGACGCCTTGATATGGTCGGCAATCGCGCCCCGCTCGGCGTCGGTAAGTTCGAGGACCTCCCAGCCCGCCTCCCTGATCTTGCTGACGTAGCCCTCGTCATTGGCCTGGGCCCAGTCCGTGAACGACGCCGCAGCCCTGTCCACTGCCGCCTGTACCGCGGCGCGCTGCTTGTCGTCGAGCTTTTCCCAGGTTCGCTTCGACGCGTAGTAGGTCGAGGCCTCGACGAAAGCGTTGTAGGGGACGAAGTACTTGCCGACGTCGCTCTGGGT
>JAJEHK010000072.1 GCA_022823765.1 Alphaproteobacteria bacterium
CGATCGAATGATCTCGATGATTTCGGGCCACTCGTCGAGACCCTTGGTGAAAGGATGCTCGATCTGAGGACCGAAGTTGCCGGCGAAAGCGTGGTGCTGCGCGCACGTAAGCTCTTGATCCCGGATAAAGATGACCAGGTGCTGATGGAGGGCGTCGAGCATTTCCTCGCGCACTTCCGGGAGGAGAGCCTGCGAGAGGTCCAAGCCGCTCAGTTCCGCCCCAAGGGCTCCAGCAAGAGGATTGACATTCAACTGCCTGTACTCCCGTGTGGCGCCAGGCCCGATGCCTGGCGGACATCTTCGCCGACTATGATTCCTCGGAGTAACCGAGTCAATTGCAAGGGAAGTTTGAATTTGCCCGCGCGACGAGGTCTGCAAGATCCTCCGTGCGTTCGGCAGTTTCGTGCCGCCGGCTGTGCCGACTGTCGCATCAGGTGAGGCGGACCGCGCTCAACGGGCCTGCGTGTGCATGCGGCAGTAGCAGGACGACTCGATCGTCACATCGGCGCGGGCGAGAGCGAGGTCGAGACGCGGCGCGATCATGCTCGCCTCGTGTTCCTTTCCCTGGCGGATCAGGGATTCGTGGAGCCCGTGCAGGGCCCAGACGTTCTCGGGATGCCGGCGTGCGCGAATCACCTCGGGATCGAAACCAAGGTCGCTGAGGTAGACAGCCTCTGCCTGCTCCGCCTCACCCTGCTCGAGCAGAAGCGCGCCGAGGGCATGGCGTGTCGGCTGCATCCAGCCCCAGGGCTCGTCGTAGGGCAGGTTGTCCTCCAGGGCGACCGCGTTGCGCAGGTGATCGAACGCGGTCGCGTGGTTGCCCTTGCGGTAGTCGATCTCTCCGCAGACCATCTCCGAGGCGATCGCAAGCACGTCCCGGCACGTGTTGTTGAAGAGAAGGCGCGATTGAGGCACGCGCTCGCGCGCTGCTTCGAAGTGCTCGCGGTGTTCTTCGGCGGCGGGGATGTTCCCTGTCGCAGCGTGCGCCACCGCCTTGGCATAGAGCCCGAGCGCGACGGTCACGCAGTAGAGCCCGGTGTCCGTCGGCAGCCGTTCCGCGATGATCTCCTGCCACTTCCCGAAGCGGATGAGAGCGTGCATTTTCATGCCGACGTAGCCCTCGAGGATGTCGGCCATCGGCGGGCTCTCGATGCGCAGCAAGGCTTCCGGGAGGGATGCGACGATTTCGTCGGCTGCTTCCATGGAGGTGCGGGACTGGCCCAGAAACATGGCCCCGTAGAGCATGAAATGCGCGTTGTGGACGCGCGAGTAGGCGTAGAGATTGAGCCCTCCCTCGCGCGCGACGTGCTTGCGGTCGGCTACAAGTGCCGAAGCGTTGCGGAACACGACGTTGTGGTAGTGGCCGCACTGGAAATCTATGTGGGTCGGCATGTGATGGAGGTGGCCTGCGTCCGGCATCAGGCCGTAGAGCTGGTCGCCTGCCCGCAGGGCCTTTTCCGGGAACGGCGACATCTCGAGAAGGTGGATGTAGAAGTGAAGCAGACCGGGATGCGGCGGCGCGCCGTCCTTCTCGACCTGGCGCAGCGCGCTCTCGAGCACGGCCTGCGCCTCCAGCGTGCCGGCGCCTTCCGCCGGCAATCCGGTGCGAAGGTTCCACAGCTTCCACGGCGTCCGGGTCATGACGGCATCGGCAAAGAACGTTGCAATGTCGAGGTCGTGGGGCCAGGCATGGTAAGCCTCGCGCATGGCACACGCGTAGTCCTCGATCCAGTCCTGGAAGTCCGCGGGACGCGACGGCGACGGGCTGCGCCGCGCCATCGCGTCGATGAGTGCCCGCTCCGGACCGCTCACACCATCCCGCAGCCCAAGCGCCGTCCGGGCAGCATCGTAACTGCCGCGAAGCGCCGGCCCCAGCGCCGTCGCGTCGAACTTTTCCCACGGCCAGTTGTAGTAGGGACCGACTGAATAGGCGAGACCCCACCAGGCCATGGCGCACCGGGGGTCGGCGTCCACAGCGTTGCGGAAGCAAACCTCCGCGTCCTCCTGGTTGAAGGCATAGAGCCAGTTGAGGCCGCGATCGAACCAGGTTTGCGCAGCAGAGGACCGGGTGGACACCTTCCTGCTGTACGACCCGAGATCGTAGTAGTCGTCCATGAAACATCGCCGCATTCGTTCTGTGAAAGGTCGCCTGAGCACCAACGCAACCCCGAGATCCCGAATACCTGCCGGACCGGCTGCCGGTTGCTGACGGACCGCGGCAAGGATGCACACGCCGGTCCCGGTCGTCGAGCGGAAAATCGTCGCGGCACTTGCCGTTTCCGGTGCAGATTCGGACCGATGCCGATGCCTGCGTGATGCGCGGGGACATGATGGCCCGGGATGGCCCGCATGCGGAGCAGCAGTTCGAACTGTTCGGGGCGCATACCTGGGCAACCGACGGACAGGTGAAGCACGATGCCGGGTCGCTTATCCGGACTGCGGCCCATGACGACTGAACAACAGGTCCGCTGCAGGCCCCATACTCCAAGTGACCCTGATCAGCTGTCGCCCAGAATCACACGCAAACGGTCCCTGATCTTGTCCTGCATCGTGCGCGCGCCGTCGGTCTGCCAGGCCGCGGAATCGGAACGTTCGGACATCGGCGGGAACCAGCTTTCGGTCATGTATCGCGCCGTGGTGTGCTCGTCGGTCAGGAACGTGTTGTCCTTGGCTGCGCGCTTCACGACCTCGACGCCGATCGCATCCTCGCTGACCTCGATGCCGTTGGCGAAGCGGCTCGCCCAGCCCGCAAGCTCGTCGCACAGGACCAGCATCTCCAGCGAGCCCGTGCGGCCCGAGGAAAGGAAGCCCAGGTTGTGGACGAAGGCCGTGCCGGCAAGCCCCGCGAGAGCCATGTTCGCACCTACCTCCGAGGCCGCCTGGGCGTCGACGGTGTGGGAGTCCGAGCAACCCGCACCGATCCAGCTCGGCACACCGATCACGTTGTAGTAGTCGGTACCGGCAAGGTTGGCGAGCATGTACTCGGGGCCGCCATAGGCAATTGTCGCGGTCTTCATGTCCATCGGCAGGACAGACGAGCCCGCCATCACCGGCGCACCGGGGTTGGCGATCTGGTGGACCACGATGCCGGCCAGCGATTCGGCGGCAGACTGCGCCAGCACCCCGGCCAGCGTGATCGGACCGGCCATGCCCGGAAAGATCGCGGGATAGCACACGATCGGGAAACGCCCTCGCGCAGCGAGCTGCAGCCTGCGGCAAAGTTCGTCGCCCAGCCGGAGCGGCGAGACCGGACCCGTAAGGTCAAGGCCGCAGGGCTTGTCGCCCAGAACCTGCCAGCCGCCGACGCGGTCGGCCATCGTCCGCCAGATGGCCTCGGCCTTGATCTCGTCGTGCGCTGTGAACGCTATGGGCTTGACGGTGTTGTCCATCATCGCGGTGACCGAGCTCACGGCCTCATCCTCGGCTTCGACGTCGGTCGGGTAGCCCAGCGAACAGGCGACGTCGAGATGGGGCAGCGCTTCGCATACCCTCGCCGTGTTGGCGAGATCGTTCAGTACGCCGGGCCGGAGCTCGCCGGTGCTGTGATCGAGGATGTTGACGCAATTGTGCCCGGCGCAATAGGCGGGGCGGTCGGCGGCCGTATCGACCACCCGCTCGCCCTCGCGGTTATAGAGTTCGACCCTGCGGGGCACCGTGCGCAGCGCTGCCTCCACCCGTGCCGGCGGAATGCGCACGTAGCCGTCCTCGTCCTGCCGGCAACCCCTGTGCTCCAGAAGGTCTCTGCGGGTTTCATCGTCGTCGACGATAACTCCGACCTCATCGAGGATGCGCAGGGCGCCATCGTGGATCGCCATGGCATCCATCCGCTCCAGGACAGGAAGTCGGAGGTTTTGTGCGCGCCGTAAGTCCTGCGCCGGCCGGGCCTCCCGCGCGAGAGCCGTGCTGCGCCCGCCTCGCCGCCTGCCGCGGCGGCTCACGGTGCGTCACCGTACATGCCGACCGACTCGCCATCGGCCGTCACGCCCAGACCGTTGAGCATGCGCGCCCAGTAGGCGAAGTTGGCGACGATCTGGTTGACCTCGAAGATCTCGGCGTCGCCCAGACCCGCCTCGCGCAACGCCGCCACGTCCGTCTTGTCCATCGTGGCGGGTTCGAGTGTGAGCTTGCGCGCGTAGGCGAGGATCGCCGCAAGGTGCGCGTCGGTGTCTGCCGGGATGTCGCCTGCCTCGAGCGCCTCCAGCATGGCCTGTCCCTGGTCCGGATCGCCCAGCAGGCTCGTCATGTTGGCGCCGTGGTTGTCTTTTGCGTAGCGACAACCGCAGAGGATCGCGACCCAGGTTGCGATCAGTTCCTGCTCCCAGGCCTCCAATCTACGCCGCGGGCTATGCAGCAGCGCACGGTAGAACCGATCCGCCAGGACCAGAAGGTCGGGCCTCGTCGCGAACGCCTGGTACATGTTGTGGACGCTGCCGTCGCCGCGGCAGACTTCGTCGTAGGCGCTGGCCAACTCGGGCCCCGCTTCTTCGCGGTCGACGGCTTCGATCCAGCAGAACGGCTTCGTCACACGCCCCTCATCCTGTCCGTGAACAGCACGCCATACGATCTTCCCGTCGTGTATCGCCGAGTCGTGCCTGACGGCTGTCGGAGGGATTCTAGCCGGAACGTCATCGGGTCTCAAGTGAGCTAACTCTCTGCATCAAAAGCGCTATCTGTGTGTTTCAGCATGTGAATGACGGCGGGACGTTCCTGTGGTGACAGGGGCGAATGCAGCGGGTCTTGAAGCTGCTGACAGGCGATGAGTGGGGATCGAGTGTCTGAGTCGGTCGTGTTCTCATGATGGCTGCCTCATGGCCTTCACCATCGGTTGCATCTCCAACCATGTTGGCAAGCCTGCCGTGCCGGGTGAGAATGGTCTGGCGCGAAGCATCCAGAATCCGCAAGGGAGACCGTCGCCAGCCTCTTCGTGTTCACTGATCATGTCGTCGAAGGCTTCCGCACGGTGTTCCAGGACGGTGTCGCCGTCGGAGATCTCATGACCGTCGAGCGCTCGTTGGCACACGGCCATGCTCGACATCCAGGCCTTCTCCGCCGGCGTCGTGCAGCGGTTTTGAGACATGGAGTTCTTCCCGGTTCCTGTTGCACCGGGGGTGTGGAGACGACTAAGATCGGCTCGTTCGGCGAAAGTCCGTGAGAGAGAAAACATTTTGATTCATCGTGTTACTTGTGAGTTCAGCACCGAAGGCGTGCGCGAGGTGTCATGACGAAAGGTGAACTGGTCCTGCTGGTCTGGAACGACCTCGTGGGACTGTCGCGCACCCGGGGCGTTCCCCTGGAACAGTACGAGCGCCGACGGCAGCACGGGCTGGGATGGGCGCTGGCGGGCCAGTCCCTGACACCCTTCGAGGACATCGCACCAAATCCCTGGGGACCCATGGACGAGGTGCGCCAGGTGCCGGACGAGGCAACCCGCCGGCGCATTGTTCTCAAACAGGATTACCCGGCGTTCCATTTCGCCCTGTGCAACAGCCTCCATGCCGACGGCATTCCCTGGGAGTGCTGCACCCGGAGTTTCCTTGCCAGCGCTCTCGACGACCTGAAGAACCAGACCGGTCTCGAGGTCGCCATCGCCTACGAGAACGAGTTCCTGCTGATCGATCCCGCTCTGGAGTGGGCGGCGCCGTTTTCCGTCGACTCCATACGCCGGGCCGCACCCTTTGCCGATCTTTGCACCCGTGCGCTGATTGATGCCGGCGTCGACCTCGAGACCTTCGAGCCCGAGTACGGAGTCGGGCAGTACGAGGTGAGTTGCGGACCGGCAACGGGGCTGGCCGGCGCCGACCGCGTCGTCATCACCAGGGAGACGGTACGCGAGGCGGCGCGCCAGTGCTCGGTCACCGCGAGTTTTTCGCCCAAACCGGCACCGGACGCCGTCGGCAACGGCTGCCATCTTCACGTGAGCCTGTGGGACGGCGCCGGCAACCCGGTGACGGCCGATCCCGCAGGACCCGGCGGACTGAGTGCCGCCGCCGGACGATTCGTCGCCGGAATCCACCGTCACCTGCGGTCTCTGGTCGCCATAACGGCGCCGAGTCCTGTCTCATACATGCGTCTTGGGCCGCACCACTGGAGCTGCGGCTTCGATGCAGTCGGGGTGCAGAATCGCGAAGCTGCGATCCGGATCTGCCCTGCGCCCGATGGCGACGCCGCGGCCTTCAACATCGAGATCCGCTCGACCGATGCGACAGCGAGTCCCTACCTTGCCATCGGCGCCATCATCCGTGCCGGGCTTGAAGGGATCCGCGCCGACATGACGCCCCCCGCCATGGTGAATCTGGATCCGGCATCGTTGAGCGACGCCGAACGCCGGGACCGGGGCATCCGCACCCTGCCGGAATCCCTGGACGAGGCCCTCGACGCCTTCCTGGCCGATGACAGTGTCGGTCAGTGGTTTGGTCCCGTGATGATCGAGGCCTATGGCGCTCTCAAGCGTCTTGAGGCAGCGAATGCGGCAGCGATGAGCGATGCCGAACTCTGCCAGAGATACCGCGGGGCCTACTGAAGCGATGCCCGCTGCATCAACGGGGGGTGTCACGTGTGACCTGCCCCTGATCGATCATCACTGCCACGGCGTGATGCCGGGTGACCTCGATCTGCAGACCTTCGAGGCGCTGATGAGCGAGAGCTACCGGCCGCCACCCTCGGGGACTTCTCAGTTCGACAAGCCCCTCGGCCTCATGATCCGCAGCCGGTGTGCGCCCGTTCTCGACCTCGATCCCTTCACAAAAGGAAGCGACTACGTGGAGCGGCGCCGAGAACTCGGCGCCGCCGAGGTCAACCGGCGCCTGCTCGGCGCCTGCGGCCTGGAACGGCTGATCATCGATACCGGCCACCGGAGCGACTCGATCGCCGGTGTGGCGGAAATGGCGGAGATATCGGGCCGACCGGCTCACGAAGTCGTCCGCATCGAGGCGGTCGCCGAGGAAGTGGCCCGGTCAGGCGTCGACGCTGCCCGTTTCCCTGAAGCGTTCAGCGAAACCCTGGCGGCACGGACGCATGACGCGGTCGGTCTGAAGACCATCGTCGCCTACCGCACGACCTTCGCCATCGACCAGAGCCCGCCCTCGGCTGCAGATGTGAGATCGGCGACGGATGCCTGGTTCCGCACCATCGACGCCACAGGCACCGTGCGCCTCGAGACTGTCGATGTCGTCCGCTCGGGCCTGTGGACGGGGGCCGAACTCGCCCGCCAACATGGAATTCCCCTGCAGATCCACGTCGGATTCGGCGACCCCGACATCACCATGCATGCCTGTGACCCGACACACTTCACGGAGTTCCTGCGTGCCATGGAGACCTGGGAGGTTACCTGCACGCTACTCCACAACTACCCCTTCCACCGCGAGGCGGCTTGGCTCGCCGAGATCTTCCGCAACGTCTATTACGATGTCGGAGTGGTCCTCAATTTTACCGGACCCCAGGCTGTCACGATCATGGGTGAGGCCCTGGAGATGGGTCCCTTCTTCAAGCAGCTCTACAGTTCGGACGCCTTCGGACTGGCCGAACTCCACTATCTGGGTCAGGTTCAGTTCCGCCGCACTCTGCGTCACCATCTCGACCGCTGGATCACCGACGACATGCTCAACCTGGCGGAAGCCGACCGCATCGTTGCCATGATCGCCACCGGCAACGCCTCGAGGATCTATCCGCTTCTCTCAGAACATCAGGCCACAGGATCCTTCGGAACGTAGGGAAAGACGCGTCGGATCACGAATCCTGTGAGGATGGCGGCCAATCCTGCGACAAGGACGATGATGGCGACGCGTTGCCAGGAGCGCTCGGTCTGCGTCACCTCCCTGCGGATCTCGTCAAATGACACGGAGACGCCCTCGTCGTAGGGATCGTGCTCGATCACGCCCCACATCCTGACGGTTTCGCCGCCGGAGGCCAGGGCGGTCCGGTCGACAAGGAACTCGGCATCGCGGTAGATGCCGAAGCGGTCGCGCACCGAGACATAGTGCGGGTAGACGGAATGGTACGTGTAGAGGGTGTCGTCGTCCCGCAACCGCATGTTGACGATGTGCATGCCGTCAAGGTCGTAGTCCAGAATGATGCCGACCAGGAATCCACGCTTCCAGACGAGGTCGTCCTCGTCGGGGATGTCCGGGATGTTGGATGCCCAGATGATGGCGCCGCCGAGTGTGGCCACCAGTCCCAGAGCATAGAGCCAGCCTGCAAACAGTCTCATTGCGACCTCAATCGGGTGGAATGCAGAAGAACTCGAGGTGCCCCATGTGCTGGCGCAGTGCCGCCCATCCCGCCGAACCAAAGGTCAGCATGGCCAGTGCGGAGGTCGGAAACTTGCGGTCGAGCCGGTCCATGGCATCGCCGGTCGCAGTCGCCGCCAGGTACTGCGCAGTCATCTGCAGGACCGGATCATGTCCCACCACCATGACCCGTTCCATCGCGGGGGGCGTACGCCGCAGCAAAGAGACGAGATGGCGTGCGTCACCATGGTAGAGATCCTCTTCGTAGCGGACTTCCGCGTCGGCGAGGACGGGAAGCAGGATCTCCAGTGTCTGGCGGGTGCGCAACGCGGTTGAGCACAACACGAGATCACATCCCAGTGAGCGTTCCTCGAGCCACCCGGCAAGGCGGGCAGCGCGGCGCCTTCCGCGGTTGCGCAAGGGACGGTCATGATCATCAACCGTGATGTCCGCCCAACTGGATTTGGCATGGCGAACGAGATAGAGTGCGGTCGTCATCACACATCGTCTCCTGCGATGGTCGCGGGTGTCTCGCCCAACCCGTTTCCCGATCCAAGGCTAGCACAGAATGGTCAGTCAGGAACTCGATACTGTCACATCTGTCGTGCCCGCCCCCCTCGAGGCTCCGGCCGAGCGGTACATCAACCGCGAACTGAGCTGGTTGGCATTCAACGAGCGTGTGCTCGAAGAGGCGCGCAACAGCCGTCATCCGCTCCTCGAGAGGCTGCGGTTCCTGTCGATCTCCGCCAGCAATCTTGACGAGTTCCAGATGGTGAGAGTGGCCGGCCTCAAGGCCCAGGTCGATGCCGGTGTCACCACGCCGGGTATCGATGGCCTGTCTCCGGCACGTCAGCTGAAAGCCATCAAGGACCGTTCGAAGACGCTGATCGGCGGTCAGTATGTCGTCTGGCGTACCCTGCGGGGACTGCTGTCACGTGAAGGGATCTCGGTGGTCGGCGAGCGTCAGCTCGACGGCGACGAACGCACATGGCTTGCCGGTCATTTTGAACGCGAAATCCTGCCTCTCCTGACGCCGATGGCGATTGACCCTGCCCATCCATTCCCCTTCATCCCCAATTTCGGATTCGGCATCGCCCTCAAGCTCATCGGCGACGGTGGGGATGAACCGGTCCATGCCATCATCAGGCTGCCGCAGCAGACCGATCGCTTCATTCGCCTGCCCGGTGAAGAGGGATCGCGCTTCCTGCCCCTCGAACAGGCCGTGCGCATGCACCTCAAGGACCTGTTTCCGGGGTTCAGGTTGCTGGAGACCGGGTTTTTCCGCGTGGTGCGCGACAGTGAAATCGAGATCGACGAGGAGTCCCAGGATCTGGTGCGCCACTTCGAGAGCGCCCTCAAGCGGCGGCGGCGCGGCAGCGTCATCGATCTCGTGGTCGATGCGGCCATGCCGGGCGAACTTCTCAATCTTCTCACCGACCGCCTCGATGTCGTACCCGGCGATGTCACCGTGGTCGATGGCGAACTCGGTCTGAGTGATCTTTCCCGGCTGATCGTCGACCACCGCCCCGATCTGCTGTTCGATCCCTATTCGGCGCGTTTTCCCGAGCGCATACGCGACTTCGGCGGTAACTGCTTCGATGCCATCCGCGCCAAGGACATCATCGTCCATCACCCTTATGAGAGTTTCGATGTCGTGGTCCAGTTCCTGCAGCAGGCAGCGCGCGACCCCGCGGTGGTGGCGATCAAGCAGACACTCTACCGGACGAGCGAGGGATCGCCGATCGTCAAGGCTCTCATCGAGGCAGCGGAGGCCGGCAAGTCGGTGACGGCGGTCGTTGAACTCAAGGCGCGGTTCGACGAGGAGGCGAACATCCGCTGGGCCCGCGGTCTCGAACACGCCGGCGCCCAGATCGTCTACGGCATACCGGACTTCAAGACCCACACGAAGATCTCGCTCATCGTGCGACGTGAACAAGGCGCCCTGGTGACCTACGTTCACTTCGGAACCGGCAACTATCACCCCGTCAATGCGAAGATCTACACCGATCTCTCCCTCTTCACCACCGCGCCGGCGCTCACCAGGGACGCCAACCGGATATTCAACTTCCTGACCGGATACATCAGGCCTCACACTCTCGAGGCGGTCGCCATGTCGCCCGACACGTTGCGCCAGCGCCTTCATGACCTGATCGGCCGTGAGATGCACAATGCCCGGGCCGGCAAGCCGGCGGCCATCTGGGCCAAGATGAACTCCCTTGTCGATTCGGAGATCATCGACCTGCTCTACCAGGCGTCCGGCTGTGGTGTGGAGATCGATCTCGTGGTGCGTGGCATCTGCTGCCTGCGCCCCGGCGTGGAGGGCCTGTCGGAGAGAATCCGGGTCAAGAGCCTCGTCGGCCGCTTTCTCGAACACAGCCGCATCTTCTGCTTCGCCAATGGCGGCGAAATTCCATCGTCCGACACCCTCGTCTTCGTGTCATCGGCGGACTGGATGACCCGCAACTTCGACTACCGGGTGGAGACCATGGTCCCGATCCTCAATCCGACTGTTCACCGGCAGATTCTCGACCAGATCATGGTGGCCAACCTGCGTGATACGGAGCAGTCCTGGATCCTGACCAGCGATGGCGCCTACACCAGGCTCACCAACACTGACAACGCCTTTTCCGCCCATCGCTTCTTCATGACCAACCCCAGCCTGTCGGGCCGGGGCAGTGCACTGCAACGGCAGATCCAGCGGGGCAATGCGACACCCACGCCGGTGGAATGAACGGAGCCGTTGAGACACTCCCTCCCACCAGGGTGGGAGTGATCGACATCGGCTCGAATTCGATTCGCCTCGTTATCTTCGACGGTCTCGGCCGGGCGCCCCTCCCGATCATCAACCACAAGGCGGTCATCGGCCTCGGCGTGGACGTTGAACGTCACGGCTGGCTCGGCGAAGAAGCCTTCCGGAGGGGACTTGAGGCGGTCGATATCCTGGTGCGCCTTGCCGACAGCGTTCCCTGTGCGAATCTTGCCCTCTACGCCACGGCCGCCATTCGCCACGCTGCCAATGGCAGCGAATTCTGCCGGTCCGTCGAGGCAAGGACGGGACGTGCCGTCACGGTGCTGACCGGTGCCGGGGAGGCACGGTTGTCGGCGTCCGGCGTCATCTCGGCACTGCCCGGACTGTCCGGCGTCATCGGGGACCTCGGCGGCGGCAGTCTGGAGCTCGTTGCCGTTGAAAACGGCACCGTCAGGGAGCAGGCAACACGTGACATAGGACCCTTGCGTCTGAAGGAACGATGGGGAGGGGATCCGGCGCGTGCCTCGGAAGCGATTCACGAGGCCATTTTCAGCGTGACCTGGCTTGACGCCTGGAAACACCGGAGCTTTCACGCGGTGGGCGGTTCGTGGCGGGCCATCGCCCGCCTCCACATGACGCAGCATCATTATCCGCTGACCATCGTGCATGGCTACACCATGGCGCCGGCGGAGACCCGGTCCTTCACCGGCATGCTGGAAAAACTGAGCAACGAGACGACATCGCGTATCCGCGGAATCTCCAGGCGGCGGGCCGCAATACTGCCCTGGGGCGCCATGGTGCTCGACCACCTGATGGATGCCCTTGAGCCCCAGGATGTCGTGTTCTCGGCCCAGGGTCTGAGAGAAGGACATCACTTCCGGAAGCTCGATGCCACCACCCGCAAGAGCGATCCCCTGCTTGCCGCGTGCCATCAGCTCGCTCTCTGGCATCGCAGGTTCGCCGACTGCTCGGCGGCTCTCGAACGCTGGGTCGCTCCCGTCATCCGCCAACGTGGCGATGCCGACCCTCGCCTCGTGCGCGCCTCCTGCATCCTCGCCGACACCGGCTGGAGGGAACATCCCGAATACCGCGCCCGGCGTTCCCTCTCCAGGGTTCTTCACATGCCCTGGTCGGTACTCGATCACCAGGAAAGGGCCTGGCTCGCCCTCGCCCTCTTCGTGCGCTACGGCGGCGCCGAAACGGCCGAAGAGGCGGCGCCGTGCCACCGCCTGCTGAAGCCCGACACGATCGACGGGGCGGTGCTGCTCGGCAGCCTGCTGCGTCTTGCCCTCGTCTTGAGTGCAGGACGCGGACACATCCTCGATTCAACCCCCCTCGTCACCACTGCAGACGGGTTCACCCTGGAAATCCCGCGGGATGCCGCTGTCGCCTCGCCTGAACGCATCGAGCGCCTGGCCGCAGCAATCGGCCAGGCGCTCGAAGTTCCCTTCACCGTCTCCCGTCAGGTCCCGGACCGAACCCCGGTTGCGGCCACGGCGGCCCGATAGCGACCGGTTGGTTTCGCCGGCGAGACCGTGACCTCAATCGCGGCCGGACCAGGAACCGTCACGCACCAGATCGTCTGCCACCTCCCTGACGGCGCGCTCCATGATGGCGACCATGTCGTCGACCTGGGAACGCGTGATGATGATGGGCGGCGAGAAGACGCACAGGTGCCACATGGGACGCAGGATCAGCCCGTACTGCTGGCACTTCTCATCGATCTTCTTGCCGACATTCAGACTCTCGTCGAAGGCCTTCCTGGCACTCTTGCTCTCGACGCACTCGATGCATCCCATGAGCCCGACACCCCGGACGTCGCCCACCATGGGAAGGTCTGCCAGTGAGCGCAACCGCTCCTGGAAATAGTCGCCCGTGCTGCGGGCATGCCCCATGATGTCGTCGCGTTCCATGATCTCGATGTTCTTGAGCGCCGCAGCCATGGCAACCGGGTGTCCCGAATAGGTGAAACCCATGGAAAACGTGGGAGAATCGCCACCCTTGTCGATGATGTCCTGGTGCATTCTCTCGGAAATGGCGGTGAGGCCCGCGGGGATGTACCCAGAGGTGAACCCCTTAGCTGCGGTGATGATGTCCGGCACGATGTCGAAGACGGGCTCCGAGGAAAAGAAGTGACCCATGCGCCCGAAACCCGTCACCACCTCGTCGGAGATGTAGAGGATGCCGTACTTGCGGCATGTCTCGAGACACGCCTTCTGGTAGCCCTTCGGCGGTACGATGACACCACCGGATGCCAGCACGGGCTCCGCGATGAAGGCCGCCACGTTCTCCGGCCCGATCGCCTTGATCCGGTCCTCCATCTCGGTGATCAGGTGATCGCGGAACGCACCGTCGTCCATGCCCTCGGGCTTGCGGTAGCAATTGGGGGACGAAAGATGCTCGATCCACTCCGTCACCCGTTCCATGCGCGTGTCGTTGCCAGGCTTGCCGCACAGCGAGTCGGCAAGATAGGTGCTGCCATGATAGGCATCGTCGCGCGTGAGAATGATCTTGCGGGACGGCTCGCCAATGACATTCCAGTAGTAATGGGCGAAACGGACCGCAGCGTCATTCGCCGTCGAACCGCCGGTGGAATAGAAGAACCGGTTGAGATCACCCGGTGTCAGCGTCGCCAGTTTGGCGGAAAGTTCCGCATGGGGCGGAGTCGCCATAGACCAGGGCGAATAGTAGACCATGCTGCGCACCTGGTCCGAGATGGCTTTCGCCATTTCCTCGTTGCCGTAACCGAGCTGCACCGCCCACATGCCGCCGATGCCGTCGATGTACCGGTTGCCCTCGCCGTCGTAGACGTAGATCCCCTCCGAGTCCGCCAGGATCATGTGTTCCTCGCGGCCGAACTCGTGCCAGGGGTGCATGGCGTGGGCCTTGTCCTTGGCCATCAGGCCTTCGACATCATACTGGAAATTGCGTCTCATCGTCTGGCGCTCCCGCGTTTGCCTGCCTGCCGCCGGCATCGTCCGGCCGAGCCGCGGCGTCGAACCGCAGGATACACACCACCGGCAGCATCGGACAAGGAGGCTGCCTGACTCACGGATCCATCTCGCCTCTACCCGCAGTCCCGCCGCCCTTCCACGCTCCCGGAACTGGACTTCCACATCAAATCCAGGCGGCAGTGGCCCGAATGGACGCCCCAGGACGGCCGGCCGATCGTCAAGCGGTTGGCCCTGAAGCCCATCGCAGCCAGGCACCGGCATGACCCGTCACACAGCCGCAACGGCGGACTGGTCCAGGTCAGTCGATCGGCGATCCCTGTCTTGCTCAGCGCCTGGCGGATGATGCCAGGTTTCAGGGCCTGCCAGTCCGGCCCCGACACAACCCAGGCCGGGAAATCAACATTGGGCCGGCGGGCTCCGGACCAGTCGACATCGCCGGGCCCGTCTTCGCCCGCATCGAATCGCCAGTGCGCGGTGAAACCCGGGAATCATGACCAGAGGCTGACAACATTCAGCCGGAAAAGCGGGAAGACGCTCACTTGTACCGATCCGCCGCATTACCTGGGCTCGTGTCGCCGGAGTGGTGCGGGGCCCGCTGTCCTTGATCGCCGTGCCCTGCTTTCCTAGAGTGCGCCGGTTCCAGGGGCTGGAGGGCCCGGGAGCCTGCCATCCATGTCACGGATTGCCACATGACCACCCACAAGAGCCTTGTTTCCCTGGTCGGCGACACGCCCCTGCTGCGTCTTGAGGGTCCCTCGGACAAGACGGGGTGCGAGATTCTCGCCAAGTGCGAGTTCCTCAACCCCGGGCAGTCGGTCAAGGACCGGGCGGCACTGTGGATCATCAGGGAAGCGGAAAGAAGGGGCGAACTGGAACCAGGGGGCACCATCGTCGAAGGCACCGCCGGCAACACGGGCATCGGCCTGTGCACTGTCGGCAACGCCCTGGGCTACCGCTCGGTGATCGTCATGCCGGAGACCCAGAGCAAGGAAAAGAAGGACGCCCTCCGTTCACTGGGCGCCGACCTTCACCTGACACCGGCCAAACCCTATCGCGATCCCGCCAACTATATCCGCACGTCCGAGAGAATCGCCCGCGAGAAGGCGGCGAGCGAACCCCGCGGTGCCGTGTGGGCCAACCAGTTCGACAACGTCGCCAACCGGCAGGCCCACATCGAGAGTACCGGGCCCGAGATATGGGAGCAGACCTCCGGCAAGGTGGATGCCTTTGCATCGGCCATCGGCACCGGAGGCACCATCGCCGGAGTCGGTATCTTCCTCAAGGAACGCAACCCCGACATCGTCATCGGCCTGACCGATCCCTTCGGATCATGCATGCACAACTGGGTGACGAAGGGTGAACTCACGTCCGAGGGCAGTTCGATCTCGGAAGGCATCGGACAGGGCCGGGTGACACGAAACCTCGAGGGTGCACCGATCGACATGTCCGTTCAGGTGAGCGATGTCGAGATGCTCGAGGTCATCTACGACCTGTTGATCAATGAAGGTCTGTGTCTGGGCGGTTCCACGGGTATCAACGTTGCCGGCGCCATGAAGATCGCCCGGGAACTTGGTCCTGGCCACACCATCGTCACTCTCCTGTGCGACTACGGAGCCCGCTACCAGAGCAAGATCTTCAATCCCGAGTTCCTGAAGGAGCGCAACCTGCCTCCCCCACCTTGGATGACATGACATGGAGCGCCTGTATCTCAACGATGCCTATCGCGCGTCCTGCCCGGCAACGGTGACGTCGACCGACGGTGGCCGTCTTCGTCTCGACAGGACGGTCTTCTATCCCAACGGCGGAGGGCAGCCTGGAGACACCGGCCACCTCGAGCTCGATGACGGCACCCTGGTCCCCATTGCCGACACGGTGAAAGGCCAGGCGATGGACGATGTCGTCCACATCCCCGAATCCGGTCATCCGCTGCCGGCGGCCGGCACGACGGTGACCGCTCGCATCGACTGGGACCGGCGATACCGCCACATGCGCATGCACACCACACTCCACCTGTTGTGCGCCATCGTCGATGCGGAGATCACCGGCGCCTCTGTCGGCGCAGCGAAGAGCAGAATTGATCTCAACTGGCCGCAGCCGGACATGACAAAGGAGGAGATCACCGCCCGGCTGGCGGAACTGGCCGCCGCCGATCTGCCGGTCATGCCACGCTGGATCAGCGAGGAAGAACTCGACCGCAGGCCCGAACTCATCCGCACCATGTCCATCAGGCCGCCGCGTGGCGCCGGCATGGTCAGGCTTCTGGAGATCGAGGACATCGATCTTCAACCCTGTGGCGGAACGCATGTCGCGCGGACCGGTGAACTCGCCGGCATGGCCGTCTCGAAGATCGAGAACAAGGGCCGTCACAACCGCCGCATCAACGTCGTCTTCGACGCCTGAAGGGAAGAGGGATGCGCGATCGCTGGCTGGTTAACACCGAGACCTTCTCGAGACTTCTGGACGCACCTGACGTGCGTGCCGTCGACGCCTCCTGGTATCTCCCCGTGGAGAATCGCGATGTCCTGTCGGACTATCGTGAGAGGCACATACCGGGCGCCGTCTTCTTCGACATCGACGACATCAGCGATGAGTCGACCGACCTTCCCCACATGCTTCCCCGGCCCGAGAAGTTCTCCAGCCGCGTGCGGTCGCTGGGCCTGGGCGACGGAGTCCGGATCGTGGTCTACGACGGCGGCAACATGATGGCGGCGGCCCGGGTGTGGTGGATGTTCCGGGTCTTCGGCCACGATGACATCCAGGTGCTCGACGGCGGTCTCGCGAAGTGGATGGACGAAGGCCGGCCAGTCGACGACGAACCGGTGATTCCCCGCGAACGCCACTTTACGCCTCGTCTCAACACCTTTCTGGTGCGCGATATCGAACAGATGAAGGCCAATCTCGCAAGCCGCCGTGCCCAGGTGGTCGACGCCCGTGGCCGTGGTCGCTTCACCGGCGAGGAGGCGGAGTTTCGTCCGGGTCTCAGGAGCGGACATATTCCGGGGAGCCGCAGCCTTCCCTACACCACGCTCCTCCACGAAGACGGCACCATAGTCGACAACGAGGCCATTGCTGCCGCCTTCCGGGATGCCGGTGTCGACCCGGCCCGGCCCGTGGTCACCACGTGCGGTTCGGGCATTTCCGCGTGTTTCCTCGCCCTCGCCCTCGATCTGGCCGGATTTCCGGATGCCGCCGTCTATGACGGTTCCTGGACCGAATGGGGTGGCACCGCCGACACCCCCGTGGCGTCGGGGGCCCCGTGACCACGGCGTTCAAGGCGGACGCCCTGCGCACGCTTTCCACGACGATCACCTACCTCGAGATGGCGGCAAGACCGACGAGACCCCGGCGTCCGGCACCGGCCGGAAAGCTCTCGATCCTGCGGGCAGAACAGCCGCCTCAATCCTTCTACCTGTGGCTCTATCGCAGCGTCGGACGTGACTGGAACTGGACCGACCGCCTGATGTGGACGCAGGACCAGCTCATCGAGGTCATCCACCACCCGGCCATCGAGATCCTCGTCTTCCAGGTGGGCGGCGTACCGGCAGGCTTCGCGGAGATGGACTTTCGCCAGCCTGGAACGAGCGAACTGGCGCTCTTCGGATTCCTTGCGGAGTACCAGGGAAGGGGCTACGGCAGCTATTTTCTCGATCACGTCGTCGACGCCATGTGGCGGCCGGGCATCGAGCGGGCGCTGGTGGACACCAACGAGAGAGACCACCCCCGGGCTCTGGCCATGTACCAGAAGGCCGGCTTCCAAGTCGTCCGGCGCGAGGAAGCCTGGCTCATTCCCGAAAGCCGGTTTCCGGGTGTCTTCGACCTTCCGGCAGCGGGCCCTCCCCCGCTGTCGGGCGACGGTATGTCCCCGTGAACGACGACACCCGGGTGGTGACCGCCGGGCGTGACCCGCACGGCAATCTCGGAGTCGTCAATCCGCCGGTCTACCACGCCTCCACCGTTCTCTTCGAGACTCTCGAAGCGCTGCAGCAAGCCCGCGGCAAGAACCCCCGCGAGGTGGTCTACGGACGCAACGGTACGCCGACCACCCACTCCCTCCAGGATGCCTACGCCGCCCTCGAGGGGGCCGACATGGCGGTGGCCACCGGTTCCGGCAAGGCGGCGATCGTGACGGCGCTGTTGGCCTGCCTGGAAGCGGGAGACCACCTGCTCGTCGTCGATTCCGCCTATCTCCCCACCCGGAGCTTCGCCTGCGGCATCCTGCGCTCGTTCGGAGTCGAAACGAGCTTTTACGATCCGGCGGCCGGCGAGGACATCGCTGGACTGATGCGTCCCAACACCAGGGCCGTCTACACGGAAAGTCCGGGATCACTCACCTTCGAGATCCAGGACCTTCCGGCCATTGCCCGCGTGGCCCATGACAGGGGTGCAGTGATCATCAACGACAACACGTGGTCGGGGGGCTACTTCCTCAAGCCCTTCGAACTGGGCGTCGACATCGTCGTGCAGGCGGGCACCAAGTACATCGTCGGCCATTCCGACGCCATGTGTGGCCTCGTCGCCGCCCGGGGCGCCTGGTGCGAGCGCGTCTGGAACACCTTCCTGGCACTCGGCAACTGCATCGGTCCCGATGATGCCTACCTCGCCCAGCGCGGCATCCGCACCATGGCCGTGCGACTGCAGCGCCATCACGAAACCGGTCTGCGCCTGGCGCGCTGGCTCAGTCATCACGGCGACGTGATACGTGTGCTTCACCCCGGTCTGGAATCCGATCCCGGTCACGCACTGTGGCAACGTGACTTTACCGGAGCCAGCGGACTCTTCGGCGTTCTCATCAAGCCAACCAGCCACGATGCCCTCGCCGCCATGGTGAACGGCCTCACACTCTTTGGCATGGGGTGGTCCTGGGGTGGTTACGAGAGCCTCCTGGTCCCGGTCGACCCCTCGGCATCACGCACCGTCGTGCCCTGGGAAGAGGAAGGTCAACTGCTGCGGATTCACGCCGGCCTGGAGGACGTCGAGGACCTCATTGCCGACCTTGACGCGGCATTCCGGCGACGCAGCAAGGCCTCCTGACAACCGGGAGCACGGTCACTCCTCGAGGGTGGACCCGGCTCCCTTCACACGTGTCTGGCGCATGTAGCGCCGGAAGCGGTCGGCGTCGTATCCCGCACCC
This sequence comes from Alphaproteobacteria bacterium, assembly GCA_022823765.1. Taxonomy (GTDB): domain Bacteria; phylum Pseudomonadota; class Alphaproteobacteria; order SP197; family SP197; genus SP197. The sequence continues at coordinate 19,060 of JAJEHK010000072.1, forward strand.
CGGTGGAGCAGGCAGCGGTTGTCCCAGATCACGAGATCGCCGGGTTGCCAGCGGTGGGCGAGGACATGGTTCTCCGCCGTGGCCTCTTCGAGCAGACCGTCAAGGAGTTCCCTGCTCCTCTCGAATGTCCACCCCTCCACCTCGCGGGCATGGGAGCCGAGGAAGAGATTCCTGGCGCCGGTCGCCGGATTGCGGCGCACCAGGCGCTGGCGCACGGGCGGCAGGGAGACGGCGTGGGCCGTGGTCACGGCATCGGGATGGACCTTGGACCGCGAGAACACGTAATCGTGGATGGCGACCAGAGGCTCAAGCCGCTCCTGCTCCGTCGCATCGAGGCGATCGAAGGCGCTGCGCTGGCTGGCGAACATGGTCTCGCCGCCTTCATCGGGTGTTTCGTAGGCACAGGTGATGGACACGAAGGAAGGCACCTCGCGGAAGGACGAATCCGAGTGCCACATGTTGTTGCCGGTCTGATAGAGGGTTTCGCTGTGGCTGTTGCGACGCACCGTGCCGTCTTCGCGCACGTTGCCGACCGTGCCGAACCAGGTGACCTTTCCTTCCCGCCCGAGACGGACATGTTCCTCCTCGGGTTCGCCCAGACTGCGGGTCAGTTCGAGATGGGCCCCATCCCCGCACGCCACGCCTGGCACATGGATGAAGGAGTACCGGTCGATGAGCCGCCGCAGCCCGACGATGTCAAGCGCCGCCATCGAGGAGCACTCGAGCCTCACGCCGAATTCTGCGTGAAGCGGGGTCAGATTCATCATGTCACCTCCGGAACCACACCAGATCCTTGAGCGGTCAGGATGTCCAGGTCTCATCCATGGGGTAGGTATCCAGGCGTTCGTATCCGGTCTCGGTGACAAGCAGCTGCTGTTCGAGCTTGACTGCCTCGCGCCCGCCCTCGGCGCCGACCAGTGATTCGACGCAGAGCACCATGCCCGGGTGGATGATGCCGTCATAGCCGCGCTCGGCGAAATCCTCCCGTTGGCAGATTATCGGATACTCGTCGACCAGACCGACGCCGTGGGCAATGATTCCGTACCGGACAGCCAGGAATTCATCGGGGATGGGCCATGATTTCTCGGCCCACTCCCGGAACGACAGTCCCGGTTTCAGCAATTCCTTGTTGTGTTCGAGCTGTTCCATGGCAGCCATGTAGAGCCGCCGCTGTTCGTTGGTGGGACGGGCATCGCAGATCCACGCCCGCGAAATGTCCGAACAGTAGCCGTAGGGTCCCACGAGATCGGTGTCGAAGCTCACCATGTCGCCCTTCTCGATCACCCTCATGGAGCACTCCTGCATCCAGGGGTTGGTGCGCGGTCCCGACGACAGGAGGCGCGTCTCGATCCACTCGCCGCCTTCGGCGATATTGGCCTCGTGGAGCTTTGCCCACAGGGCGTTTTCGGTAATGCCGGGCCGCAGGTTCTCGCGCATCGCCCGAATACCCTTCTCGGATGCCTCGATGGAGCAGCGCATCAGGACGATCTCTTCGGGCGTCTTGATCTTGCGCGCCTCTTCCATCAGCGCAAACCCGTCATGGATGTCGAGATTCTCGTTCGCGAGGGCGTGATAGAGGTCGGCACCCATGCGGTCGATGCCGATTCGCCGGTTGCCGGCCCCGTGCTCGCGCACGACGTCGGCGATTTCCCGGGCGAATTCCCGGGCATGTTCGACCACCCGGCTGCCGGATGTGAAATACGTCGCCGCCCGGGCCGGCCGCCGTTCGCTGATTCCCGGATACCCGCGGGTGAGATGGTCGCTGTGGCCGAACTCGAAGAGGATGACCGGACCGTCTGTCGCGACGAAGCAGTAGCGAACCTCGTTGTGGAGGCACCACACCTGCATGTTGGTCGCATCGATGGCATAGCGCACGTTGAGCTGGTCGAAGAGAAGAATCCCGGCGAGGTCGCTGCGGGCAAGCTGGCGGTGAACATTGGCAAGACGATCGCGACGGACCTTGTCGAGATCGACCGGCGCCTTGCTGCCTTCCATGGCACCACGTTGCACGGCCTCGGCAACTGAAATGCGAGTAGAGGTCATGGTATCGGGTCTCCCGTGCTGCCCTCGAAGAGCTGTTGTGGCGCGCCCTCCAGGATTCGAACCTGGGACCTACGGCTTAGAAGGCCGTTGCTCTATCCACTGAGCTAAGGGCGCCCGCGATGGCAGCGGGCCTTTCCCCGGACCCGCACATGACGCTGACCGATTGACTTGCCGGGCCATCAGCTGCCCGGTCTCTCCCAGCGGAAGTTGTCGGCATAGGACTTCGGCCTGATCCTTCTGTTGCGTCTTTCGATCACGTTGTACCTGATGCCATGGCGTTCCGCATAGGCCACGGCCGCATCACGGCTCTCGAACCACAACCTGATCTCGTCGGCCATCATGTCGGACGATCCTGTCCAGCCGGTCAGGGAGTCGACCGATTTCGCCGCAGACGGGGCGTACTCGAGAAGCCAGCGGCGTGTTCCGGCGTGTCCCGACTGCATGGCCGTCTTGGCCGGGCAATAGATTCTGGCGGTCATCGCGCCTCCTTCGAAAAGGCGGTCATGATGTGGTCGGGGCGGCTGGATTTGAACCAGCGGCCCCCTGCTCCCAAAGCAGGTGCGCTACCAGACTGCGCCACGCCCCGTACATCGTCTTCTTGGCCTTGACCGGCAGCGACGTCAAGGGCTAGTGCCAGCCAATGTCTGTTCCAGGAGGTCCCTGACGACGGCCGTGAGAGCCGCGTCGGCCCCGGCGTCGCCGCCGGCCTCATGGAAGACCGATCGCTGGCGTTCCGCCGAAGTTCCCCTGGCGGCGATCGTGCGGGTGTGTTCGACCTCGGCCCGGCAACCCAGGGCATCGGCGTCCTCGCCCACCAGCCCGATCAGTTCATCGAGAAGTTCCCCGTAGGGAACCAGCTGCCGCTTGCCGAAATCCACCAGTTCGCTACGCACGCCAAAACGCTGCGCCAGCCAGCGGTTCTCCTCGACCAGTATGTTGGGGTACTCGCGCCACGCCTGGTTCGCCAGGCGCAGGCGGAAGAGCATGCGCAGAATGCACTGGAAGAGCGCGGCCACGGCGAGAGCGTCCTCGATATCGGGACAGACGTCGCAGATGCGCATCTCCAGTGTCGGGAACCGCGCGCTGGGACGCAGGTCCCACCAGATCTTGGTGCCGTCTTCAAGGAGTCCGGAACTCGTCATGTGCCGGACCAGGCGCTCGTATTCGGACCAGCTCTGCAGCCTGTCGGGAAGGCCTGTGCGCGGCAGGCTGTCGAACACGGTGAGGCGGTAGGAACTGAGACCGGTATCGCGGCCCTGCCAGAAGGGCGACGACGTGGTGAGGCACAGAAGGTGTGGCAGGAAGTACTTCGCCTGGTTCATCAGATCGATGCGGGTCTCCGCGTCATCGATTCCGATGTGGACATGCATGCCGCAGATCAGCAGCCTGCGCGCCACCGCCTGGTGGTCCCGCGCCAGACCCTCGTAGCGCTCCTTGTGCGTGTAGTCCTGTTCTCGCCAGTCACCGAACGGGTGCGTCGAACAGGCAACGGGGGCGAGACCATGGCGCCCGGCTATCCGCGCCACACCGCTTCTCAGGCGCTGGAGTTCCTCGCGCGCATCACCGATGTGCCGGCACACCTTCGTGCCAATCTCCACCTGCGCGCGCAGGAATTCCGTCGTTACCTGCTCGCCGAGTTCGTCGACACATTCACCGATCAATGTCTCCGGCACATCGCGGGCGAGCGCGCCGCTGGCAACATCGACGAGGTGGTATTCCTCCTCGATGCCCATGGTGAAATCCGGGTCGGTGATCATCGGGGACCCCTCAGTAACCAAGCTCGGGCCGCACGATGTTGCGAAGCCCTTGACCGGCCATGAACCGGCGCATGTTGTCGAAGAAGATGGAAAGCGTCGTCTCGACATAGGTCTCGCCATCGTCGGCGGAGATGTGGGGCATCACCATCAGGTTGGGTGTCGTCCAGAGGGGAGAGTCCGCCGGCAGGGGTTCCGGATCGAAGACATCGAGAATGGCGCCCGAGAGATGGCCACTCTCCAGGAGTTCGACGACCGCGTCATAGTCCACCGTGGCGGCGCGGCCGATGTTGATGAGACCGGCGCCCGGCTTCAGGGCCCGAAGGCGGTCGCGGTCGATGAGTCCGGCGGTCTCGGGCGTGGCGGGAACGCACACCAGAACATGATCGGCCTCGGGAAGAAGGGTGTCGAGGTCTTCGGGGGTTCCCATCGTTTCCACAGAGGGATGGGGTTTTCCATGCCGGCTGATTCCGAGAACCCTCATTCCGGCGCCATGCAGGCGGTCGGCCGCTCCACCCCCGAGGCTGCCAACGCCGACGATGAGCACCTTCGTCCCCTCCACCGGCGTCGCATAGAGCGAGTTCCAGACGTTTCTGTGCTGGTTGGTGACGATGGCGGGGATGCGGGAATGCAGCATGAGAACGGCCATGAGGGCAAAGTCGCCCGCCTTTCTTGCCTGGGCGCCCTTGTTGTTGGTCACCACCACGCCCTCCGGAACCCAGTCCATGGGACAGAGATGCTCCACGCCGGCGCCGATGATGTGGATCCACTTGAGGTTGGGAGCCACAACCGTCAGGTTCTCCGTCGGCAGGTCCCAGCACATCAGGACTTCGGCCGTCCTCATCGATTCCGCGAAGTTCTCGGTATCCCAGTCGATCGTGGTCGACAGCCTGTGCTTCAGGTCGGGCCACGACTCCAGCACCGCATCATAGCGCTGTCTCGTCGTGGTGAAGACCGGTTCCGCCTCAGGCGTTGGCGGAAAGGTATCGGGGTGGGCGTGGTTGTTCTTGACGTGAACCCGGATCGTCATGCCGGCAGCCCGTTCGCTTCCAGATCCTTCAGGGCGGCAATGACATGGGCGTCACGTTCGTCGGGCGCCAGCGGTTCTGCGGCGAACTGGAGCTCCATCACCGCCATGCCGGCACGCCGCAGGAACGCCTGGTCGTCACCGTTGGCAGGAAGGCGGAGGACCGTGTCTCCGCCGTAGGTAGGCACCGTCGAGGGCCACATGGAGGTGACATGCGCCGGCTCGTCGCCCTCCTGGAGGGCGGCAATGATGTTGCGCATGCGGCGGCGGCAGAGGGTGATGCCGCGGTCGCTGGGAACAAGGTTCTCGCGGTCATGTTCGGTAATCGCGCCCATGCCCTCGGTGGCCTCTGCATCCGCCGGAAAACGCTGGCGTTCCTCGTACGGCCTGTCAAACAACTCCCCCTGTTCGATGAGTTCCGGGCCCCCTGGCTCATTGTAGCTCTCCGGATCGCCGCGCTCTCCGAAGATCGCCCAGGCAAGGCAGGTGGTCTCGTGGTCATCCACCGGCACCACCCAGCGTGCGAAGGACGTGCGTCCGAAATAGCGCCGTCGCGTGCCGTCGGCGGCGAACGCAGCTCCGGCCTGGGTGAAGTTCGGCAGGACGAGTTCATTGACGCGGACCCAGACATTGTCATCGACCCGTCTCGTCGCCGTCCCGAGGAATCCCGAAGGCCTCTCGTAGAACTTCATTTCGCCAATTTCGCCGAAACCCCGGCTGAACTGTTCGCGGCTCATGCGGGAATGAAGGAAGGCGGTGTGGAGCGGATCGAGAATGGCGTCGAGAACCTGCAGCCAGTTGCAGCGGAAGGGCGCCCGGTAGGGCACCATGACGTGATCCGGCATCTCCAGGGTGTCGTAGACGGGAAAGTCCGGCATGCGTTCGGGGGGCCCGAGATAGGCGAAGATCAGGCCCTTGTACTCTCGCACCGGATAGGCGCCGAGCCGGGTCGAGGACCGGATCCGTTCCTCCACGCCGTCCGGCTGGCCGGGCACTTCCAGGATGGTTCCGTCGATATCGAAAAGCCAGCCGTGATAGCAGCACCGGATGCCGCGGTCCTCGCAGACGCCGAATTCCAGGGAGGCACGGCGGTGCGGGCAGTTCCTGTGGACGAGCCCGTAACGCCCGCTCCGGTCGCGAAAGACCACCAGGTCCTCGCCGAGAACGCGAATGCGCCCGGGCATGCGCCCGACCTCTTCGGCCATGGCCACAGGGTGCCAGTAGCGGCGCAGGTATTCGCCGGCCGGCGTTCCCGGACCGACGCGGACCAGCAGTTCGTCATGGCCTCCCGGTCCGGTGCGCCGGTATCCATCGAAGGGCACTGAGATCTTCATGCAGAGAGCGTCGTTGACGTGTTCCGACTGCCGATGATTCACCACGCCATCACGGAATACAACCTGCCTGGGAACGTTGACAGGGTGACGACCCCGATCTAGTTTGCGCGCACAAGGTCCCCATCGTCTAGCGGCCTAGGACATCGGCCTCTCACGCCGAAAACAGGGGTTCGAGTCCCCTTGGGGACGCCA
>JAJEHK010000323.1 GCA_022823765.1 Alphaproteobacteria bacterium
GAGGACCCTGGATCAGACACCTGCACAGTGGCAAGGAAGGGGCGCGCTGCGCGCGTGGACCCCGTGTGAACCCACCCCGTCTGCGGACCGGTCGCCCGTCAAGTCACGCAGGATTCACGGTCAGGTGCGCAGGATTCTGCAGCGTATCCTCGACTCTGCCAGCACTGCCGGCGACGCCGCAATCGCAGGCCTGCTTGAAGAATCCAACGAGATCGACGCACTCCTCCCCGGCACCAACCTGCGCCTGGTCCGCGAACTGCCGGGGACTCACGATTCAACGGGCGAACCGGACATATTGGGGTTTGATCGGCGAAACGTGCGATGTCAGGACATCAGTTTTTTCAAATGCGATTACCCCGGGTCAAAATCGTTGCATGTCGCGAGCAGCCCCGCTGATATTCCCGGAGGACGAATTCCGTCCAGGGCACGCGCGACTCCGTTCGGCCCTCAATCGAGCTGGATCACAGGCCCTTGAAACCACTCGACTCTGTTTGGGTTAGTGGCTTGTGGTCGTGGCGAGACGACCTCGGTGCAATGGCCGACCGGGTGGAGCGGCCGGGCTCACATCTGCTCGACGGCGACGCCGATGCGATCAGGCCAACGGTGACGGCAGGTTGAGCAGGGTCGTCGCAGACAACTACCAACGCACGGGAGCGCCACCATGTCCCAGTTCTTTCCGGATCTGTTCAGCCCGATCAGGGTCGGCAGCTACACGCTCAAGAACCGGATCATGAACACCGGGCATGCCGCGCACTTTCAGACCGCGACCGGCGTGCCGACGCAGCGCTATGCCGACTATGTGGGCGAACGTGCGCGGGGCGGTGCCGGTGTCATCGTGATTGGCCATACCGTGGTGGCTTATGACGGTCCGGTACCCCTGTCGCTTTCAAGCGTCGACGACGAGGTCGTGCCCATCTATCGGAAGATGGCCGACGCGACTCACGCGTACGAGGTTCCCCTGCTCGTTCAGCTGGGGCACCGGGGGCGTCGTGTCGCCGATCCGGGCGCATTTCTCGGCGGGCGCGTCATGAACGCTGCCTCGGCCGTGCCGCCACCGGACTTCTCCGTCGCACAGCACATGCCCCACGAAATGTCGACATCCGAGATGGAAGATGTCGTCGACCTGTTTCGCCAGGCGACATCGAGAGCGCGGCGTGGCGGCCTCGACGGAGTCGAGCTCGCCGTCGGCATGGACCTGCTGCTCGCGAACACGTTGAACCCCCAGGCCAACCGCCGCCAGGACAAGTACGGCGGTGAGACCATTGAAGAGCGCATGACGTTCCTTCGAGAAGTCGTGGATGCCGTGCGCGGTGAACTCGGAGCGGATCGACTGGTTGGTATCCGGTTCTACGACGATCTCGTCGAGTACAGTCTCACCGTGGAGGACTACAAGGTGGTCGGCAGGCTGCTCGAGGCTGACGGCACGGTCGATTACTTCAACATGTGGCAGGGCATCGTTCCGAGTTTCAAGAGCGGCCGGGCGCACTGGCCGAGCTACTACTACCAGCCGGGTCAGTTCGCGAACCTGCCTGCAGCGCTCAAGTCCGCGGTCTCGCTCCCGGTCGTGGGCACCGGCCGAATGGACTCACCGGCGGTGGCCGACCGGGTGATCAGCCAGGGCAAGGCGGACATCATCGGCATGGCGCGCACGCTCATTGCGGATCCGCACTTTCCCAACAAGGCGAGAGAGGGTCGTACCGAAGACATTCGTCCGTGTATTGCGTGCACCCAGAGCTGTGTGGGGCACATCTATCTTGGTATGGGCGTGGGATGCATCTACAACCCGGTCACCGGGCGTGAAGCCGAATGGGCCGACCTCGACAAGGCACCTGCACGAAAGAAGGTGGTCGTCGTAGGCGGTGGCCCGGGTGGAATGGAGGCGGCCCGCACGGCGGCAGAACGCGGGCATGAGGTGGTGTTGCTTGAACGCAGCTCTCGCCTCGGCGGGCAAATCAGGCTCATCGTGAAGACCCCCAACCGCGGCAACTTCGAAGAGATCATCCTGTTCTTCGAACGTCAGCTGGCAAAGCTCGGCGTAGAGGTACGATTGCGCACGGAGGCGGACGCGGAGACCGTACTTGCCGAGCAACCGGATGCGGTCGTCGTCGCCACCGGATCGACCGCATACATTCCCGAGGTCATCGGCACCGGTCAGCGCCACGTGCTGAGCGCACGAGATGTCCTGGAAGGCAATGCCGACATCGGTGGCAGGGTCCTGGTGGTGGATACTATCGGCCGCGCCGAAGCGGCGACGACCGCAGACTACATCGCCGAACTCGGCCGACAGGTCGAAATTGTCACCGGCCTGCCCTACGTTGCCCAGGACATGCCCGTGCCGTCCTGGCACAACCTGACCGAGGAACTCCTGAACAAGAACGTCACGCTCACGCCCTTCACCGGTGTCTGGGAGGTCAACGAGGGCTCGGTCGACGTGTATAACGTGATCAACTGGGCGCCGCGGACAATCGAGAAAATCGACACCGTTGTGTTCGGTTCAGGCGGACGCGCGGACGATACCCTGTACCGAACGCTCGGGCAGCGCCACGACCGGGTCTACGCAATCGGTGACTGCTACCAGCCGCGTGACATCGAACTGGCGGTTACCGACGGTCATCGGGTGGCCCGGGAGATCTGAAGTCTTGCGCCACCGCACGGGCGGACAGGCCGTGCGGTTGCCGACCTCTTGTCGACCGGCACCCATAGCTCACGTCAGGCCACCCATGGCCTGCAGCGCCTGCGCCTGCTGGTCATTATCGAGAGGATACCGTCCTCCCATCCCTATCGTCTGACACCAGCCGGGCACAGGCTCGCCCTTGTCTATTGCCGCATCCACCGCAGGACGCTCAGCCCTGTACTGGCGGCGGCCTTCGACGATAAGGTGCCGCCGAAGCTCGGACGCATCCTCCACTCGCTCGATCACGAGGTCAGCAAACTCCGGGAGGGACAGACCCTTGCCGCCTGAATGTGTCCATGTTGAAAACCTGGCTCACCTGTGCAGTCTCGGGCCCATGCTAAAGAATCCAGAGTTTGCGCGCCGTGCTTGATGCCGTGGCATTGCACGTTGATGGTTCCAGCTTGGCGACCTCAACCTGTAACCGCGCGAGGGACCTGCGGCGTGTCGGCTCGTCTTCGCCCAGTGCCAAGACCTCGGCCACCTCCAGTTGGATCTCGTGCAGGAAGGCAGAAAGCCGGGTCAAGTCGACGCAGTATTCACAGTCGTAGTCGTAATGGCTGCCGTCGCTCCTGCCGACGCCACCATATCCACCGGGCGGTGCGAGGAGGCCGTCCCTTCCGGCGGTTCACAGTGGTGCCCGGCCAGCGCCGTGCAGATCAGGCGCTCGAGTTTGCTCTCGCTGGTGTCGGTGGTCATTGCCGGGCAAGCTAATTCGGCGCAGTCGATCCAGCCTTTCTCGGTCAGCACTTCGGCCGCCTGTCCGATCCGCAGTGGCGAGAAGCTCTTCTTGCGTTCGTTCCAGGCTTGGGTCAACGCGATGAGGTCGTTCCGCGACCTGGGCGCGTCGTGTTCCAGAGCCCAGTGCACGGTTGAGAGCAACTCAAGCCTGAAGGCCGAATCGAAGCCATCGAGGTCGGTCACTCTCTCGAAACGCTCCTGCGCCCTGGGGAAACGGCGGAGAGCCCAGGCAACATCCTCGACAGCGTCTGGAATGAGCTTCAGCAGTTTTTCCGGCATGTCACCTCCATCGGCGTATCGCGATGTGAAGTATCCTCGACCTCATTCAGGACATGTCGCAGGTCCTCTGCGTAGGGGCCGTAGAGTGCCTTGGTGAACCTCAACTTCAGCGGCTGGCGGGCGACCCGCAGTACGTACATTCATCTTGTGAACTTCCGGCAGGGCGACGCAAGGGTCGAGCAGGCCCCTCAGATACCGGTCCATCAATCCGACCGGCGCCGCTTGGCTCGCATTCATGTCCGGCGGTCCACGATCACCGTCCATCCTGCGCGCCCTCCCGCACGATGTTGCGCCCGATGACGAGGGCGTGAAGACGGCGGGCCCGGTCAAATGGCCATCAAACAACCTGCGATCGAACAATACAGATATATCAATGGGTTAGACTCTATCGGCCAAAGAATGGAGCCCGCGAAGTAGAGTTCCGTCAAACAATCCTTCCGGTTTGGTTTGCGGCCAAGCCGTCCGCAAAGACGGTCGTCGCAGACTTGCTTCATCACCTCAGCGCCGCCTCGCGATCTCGATCATCTTACCGTATCGGTCAAGGCGGAAACCCTCTCCCATCAAATGGCCGTCAAACAAGATGAGTTTGATAATATACATAATATCAACGAGTTATGCTGCCATTGACAGGAAAGGTCGTCGCGAGGGGTGTGTCTGGTCAAATGACATCTCCCATCTCATTCCCGGTCGAGGGCGCCCAGAAAGGCAGGTAGGAGCGACTCCGTCTACCTGCCATCGGATCCTCGATGACGATCATGCCAGCCTCCACGGCTTCGTTCAG
>JAJEHK010000324.1 GCA_022823765.1 Alphaproteobacteria bacterium
GGAGCCTGTTGGCACGCTGCCCGGGCGTGATGTCCGTCGCATCGTGACGCGCGTTCTCCGTCAGTTCGTCAACGGGCCCGCCCATGTCAAGGCGTACGCCAGCGTCCGTCTCGAGCGTGACATCGACGGCCACGCCACGGCTGTGGGGTGAACCGCGTTCGGGGTGGGTGAGGAAGGTATCATCCGGCGTATGGGCCCACAGGCTCCACTGCGCCTCCGAGGGACGGAAGGCGTCGGTCACCACGAGACGCAGGCCCTGTTCACCGGCGAAGTGCATGGCGCGTTCGAGACAGGTCGCCGCAGCATCCACAAGGAAACAGCGAGGACGGGCATAGATCACCTTGCCCGTGAAGTTGACCGGCTGGCCGTAGACGAGATCAATCGTGACATCCCAGGAAGGGGGTGCAATCTCGACGAGACCTGCTGCCGCCATGGGACACTCTCCAGAGTTCTCCCGTCACGATGGCACTTTAGCGAAGTCTCCCGCAAGACGGTTTGACAGGGACTGTCAGGATCGCCCATTGAACATCCTCAGGCCACCTTGAGGGGGTTCCGGGATGTCGGGAGCATCGGGCCTCAACACGCCATCATCCGGTCAGGGCAACGCCGGTGTCTGCCTGGTGCTCGGTGGTGCACGCTCCGGAAAGAGCCTGTTTGCGGAACGCCTGGTCGAGGCCACCGGGCTTTCGGCCTGCTACATCGCCACTGCCAAAGCCCATGACGCGGAGATGGCAGAGCGCATCCGCAGGCACCGGCACCGGCGCGGCGATGCGTGGGTGACCGTCGAGGAGCCATTGCGTCTGGCAGACGCTCTCGACGACGCGACATCACCTGGCAACGCCGTCCTCGTCGACTGCCTCACCCTATGGCTCGCCAACATCATGGCAGCCGGACGCTCTCCCGAGCAGGATGTCGATGATCTCATTCATGTGCTGGCCAAGGCCGCAGGCCAGATCGTCCTCGTCTCCAACGAAGTGGGAATGGGAATCGTCCCGGAGAACGCGCTCGCCCGCAGGTTCCGTGACGAGGCGGGAACCATGCACCAGCGCATCGGGGCCATTGCCGGACGTGTCATCTTCGTGGCAGCCGGTCTTCCCCTCTCACTCAAGGGGCCGCCTGCGGAGAGCCCGCCACGGTGATGCAATGCTCCGGCTTGTTCCGCCCTTTGACGCCTGCTAGGTTCGACGTCCTGGAACGAGGCGAGGGAAGCCGGTGCGGATCGGTGGATCCAAGGCCGGCACTGCCCCCGCAACTGTAACGGCGAGACACGGGACACGACATCCACTGGCACCTGGTGCCGGGAAGGAGTCCCTGGATCGATGACCCGGAGTCAGGAGATCTCCCCCGTTCCGGCACGACAGGCCAGCGCACCTCGGAGGGAGGGGCCGATGTCCATTCGCGTTAACTGTTGCAGCTGTCAGGCCGCAACTCCAGGCGAACATCACTGACATGTTTGCCGCAAAGATTCCTGCCACTGTCCTCACCGGCTTCCTGGGATCCGGCAAGACGACCATGATCCGGCATCTGGCCGGCGCCGCATCCGGACGCCGGCTTGCCTTCATCATCAACGAGTTCGGGGATCTCGGAGTGGACCGGGAACTGATCCGGGGCTGCGGACTGGAGACCTGTCCCGACGGCGACATCGTCGAACTCGCCAACGGCTGCATCTGCTGCACCGTTGCCGATGACTTTCTACCCACCATGCGCGCCCTGATCGAGCGCCCCGAGCCACCGGAACACATCATCATCGAGACTTCGGGACTCGCCTTGCCCAAACCCCTGATCAAGGCCTTCACCTGGCCGGAGGTGAAGACACGAGTGACCGTTGACGGTGTCATCGCGGTGATCGATGCAAGGGCCGTGGCGGACGGTCGATTCGCGGACGACCCGGATGCTGTCGACCGTCTGCGCCGCGACGATGCCAGCCTTGATCACGAAAGCCCCCTCGAGGAAGTGTTCGAGGAACAGGTCCTGAGTGCCGATGTGGTCGTCCTCAACAAGACGGACCTTGTCGACGACGCATTGCTGAAAGCGGTGCGCCGGACCGTGGACACCCATCGCAGACCCGGAACCAGGGTGATTGCCGCATCCGGAGGCGTGGTCGATCCCCTGGCCATGCTCGGCATCGGCGCTGCTGCGGAGGATGATCTGGCCAACCGCCCCTCCCACCACGACGGGGAGGAAGACGATCACGATCACGACGACTTCACGAGTTTCACCATCACCCTCGATCACATCACGAATCCCGGTGTCCTTGAAAGATCACTGATCGCGGCGGTGGAGCACCATGACATCCTGCGCATCAAGGGTTTCCTCCACGTTGACGGCAAACCCATGCGTCACGTCATCCAGGGCGTGGGGTCACGCATCGAGAGGTACTATGACCGGCCCTGGGAACCGGACGAGGAGAAGCGCAGCGAGCTTGTCGTGATCGGTCTCAATGGCATGGACCGGCACGCCATCGCCAGCGACGTCGGTGGCCGGACAACCTGATGCACCTGCTGACCACGCAACCGGGCGTTGTCCCGGATGGCACGGAAGCGCTCGATCTCGGTCAGACCCCTGGTGACATCATCGTTCTTTCCGCTGCCGACACGGAACTTGCCATGCTTGCGGCGGCCGCAGCCCGCCGTCCTCCGGGTTCTCCCGCGGTGCGCCTCGCCAACATCCTTCAGCTCGGACACCATATGTCGGTGGACACGTATGTCGAGGCCATCATCGTGCCGGCGCGCGTGGTCATTGTCCGCCTGCTTGGCGGTGCTTCCTACTGGCGCTACGGCATCGATGAAATCGCTGCCGCCGCCGGACAGCACGGCATCGCGCTTGCCCTGCTGCCTGGAGATGACCGGCAGGACGGGGAGCTTCGCCGTCTTTCGACCGTGGGCGATGCCGACTATGACCGGTTGTGGAGCTACCTCATTCACGGAGGCCGGGAAAACGCCGACAATTTCCTCGTTCATGCGGCGGCGCTCGCAGGCCATGAAGGGGCGGCTGGAGCGCCCGCGATGTTTCCTCGGGCCGGATACTACTGGCCCGGAGAGGGTGACGTGGCCGGCGACACGTTCCCCGGACGCTGGACCCAGGGACAGGACGTGGCGCTCATCCACTTCTACCGGGCCCTGGTCCAGGCCGGCGACACCCGTCCGGTCGATGCCCTTGTCCTTGCGCTGGCAGAAGCGGGTCTCAACCCTCTGCCCCTTTACAGCCAGAGCCTCAAGGATCCCGCGGCGGCTGTCCTTGTCGAGGAAACGCTGGCCACCTTCGCCCCGGCGGTGATTGTCAACGCAACCGGCTTCGCTGTCTCGAGTCCGGGTGCCGATCGTGGCCCCTCACCCTTCGATGAGGCCGATTGTCCGATTCTCCAGGTCGTCCTTTCCGGCGAAACCCTCGACAAGTGGCAGGCGCGTACACGCGGCCTTGCCCCCCGCGACATCGCGATGAATGTTGCGCTCCCGGAAGTCGACGGACGCATTCTCGCCCGCGCCATCTCCTTCAAGGCCCCCGGACCGCGCCTTCCGGAAACCGAGATCAGTGTCGTGACCCATCAGCCGGTCGCAGACCGTATCGCCTGGACCGCACGGCTGGCTGGCAGTTGGGTGCGTCTCCGGCGCACACCTGCCCGGGAACGCCGTGTCGCCATCATTCTCGCCAACTACCCTGGAAGGGATTCGCGTCTCGCCAACGGCGTCGGACTCGACACCCCGGCCTCGGCAGCCACCATCATCGAGGCGATGAGGGGCGCCGGATACCGGGTGGATGGTGTTCCCTTCGACGGCGCCGAACTCATCGGGACTCTGAAGGCGGGACCGACCAACCGCAAAGCCGGTCCGACGCCCCGGCAATCGGATGTCACGCTCCCGCTCGACACCTACCAGGAGCGGTTCGGGTCCCTGCGCCTGGATGTCCGCGAGACGGTCCTCAGCCGCTGGGGGGAGCCGGAGGACGATCCCTTCTTCTCGGATGGCGCCTTCCACCTTGCCGTTCACCGCTGGGACAATCTGGCGATCGGCATCCAGCCCACCCGGGGCTACGACATCGATCCTGCCACGAGCTACCACGATCCGGATCTCGTCCCTCCTCATGCCTATCTTGCCTTCTACATGTGGTTGTCGGGATCGTTCGATGCCCACGCGGTGATCCACCTCGGCAAGCATGGCAACCTGGAGTGGCTCCCGGGGAAGGCGCTGGCGCTGTCATCCTCGTGCCTTCCCGAGGCAGCCTTCGCCCCTCTTCCCCATCTCTATCCCTTCATCGTGAACGATCCCGGGGAGGGTACCCAGGCCAAGAGGCGCACGTCGGCGGTGATCGTGGACCATCTCACCCCGCCGCTTGCCAGGGCCGGCGCCTATGGAGAGCTCGAGACACTCGAGCGGCTTGTCGACGAGTACTACGAAGCCTCGCAGACCGATCCCAGGCGTCTTGACGTCATCGCGACGGATATCCTGGAACTTCTTGCCAGCAGCGGTCTCGAGGAGGACTGCGGCATCACGGGAGCCGATGACATGACGGCGAGGCTCACCAAGCTCGATGGCCACCTGTGCGAGATCAAGGAACTGCAGATCAGGGACGGCCTGCACATCTTCGGACGGTCGCCGGAAGGTTCCCTTGCCAACTCCTCGCTCGTCGCCCTGGCGCGCGCGCCCCGGGGTGACGGCAAGGGCTCAGGCCAATCGATCACGCGCGCACTCGCCCATGATCTCGCGCTCGAATTCGATCCTCTCGACATGTCGCCTGCCGTTCCATGGAAAGGACCACGACCGGATGTTCTCGCCGGACTCTGCGGGACTCCCTGGCGGACCACCGGGGACACGCTCGAACGCCTCGAGAGCCTCGCCCTTGCCCTCATCGACGGCACGATCTCTCCTGACCCATCCTGGTCCTCGACGGCACGGGTTATGGACGATGTAGAGAACCGCCTACGCCCGGCACTCCAGGCCTGCGGCACGCACGAGATCGACAGCCTGCTCGCCGGACTCGACGGTTCGTTCGTGGAGCCCGGGCCATCGGGCGCCCCGACAAGGGGCCGCCCGGAAGTCCTTCCCACGGGACGCAACTTCTATTCGGTCGACACGCGATCGGTGCCCACGTCCGCTGCCTGGCGCCTGGGATGGATGTCCGCCAACCGGCTGGTGGAGCGCCATCTCCAGGATCACGGTGAATGGCCACGCGCCGTGGCCCTGTCGGCATGGGGGACGGCCACCATGAGGACCGGTGGTGACGACATCGCCCAGGCTCTGGCGCTGATGGGAGTCCAGCCGTCCTGGGATACCGTCAGCGGTCGTGTCACCGGTTACGAGATCATGCCCGCCGGAGTGCTCGGACGGCCCCGGGTCGATGTCACGCTGAGGGTGTCCGGCTTCTTTCGTGATGCCTTCCCCTCCCTCGTCGATCTCGTGGACGCCGCCGCGCGCGCCGTTGCCGCACTCGACGAACCGGCGAACGTCAATCCCCTTGCAGCGATGGTGCGCAACGAGACAGCTGACGCCGGGGATACTTCCGTGCGACACGCCGCCACCAGGGTCTTCGGGTCGATGCCGGGCGCCTACGGCGCCGGTCTCCAGGCGCTGATCGACAGCGGTGGTTGGGACGGACGCGATGATCTTGCCCGGGCCTATGTCGCATGGAGCGGGTTTGCCTACGGCGCCGGCGCCGAAGGCGAGGCGGCGCACGCTCTCCTCGAGACCCGGCTGCGGCACGTGGAAGCCGTCATCCACAATCAGGACAACAGGGAGCACGACCTTCTCGATTCGGACGACTACTACCAGTTCGAGGGCGGCCTTGCGGCGGCAGTTGGGCGCGCCTCGGGCCGGCAGCCGGCTGTCTACCACAACGATCATTCGCGACCCGAAAACCCACGAATCGGCACGTTGAAGGAGGAGATCGCGCGCGTCGTGCGAGGCCGTGTCGTCAATCCCAAATGGATCGCCGGAGTCATGCGCCATGGCTACAAGGGCGCCTTCGAAATGGCGGCCACGGTGGACTATCTCTTCGGGTTCGCCGCAACGACCGGTGCGGTGCCCGGGCACCACTTCGATGCCATTGCCGATGCGTGGCTGGACAACGCGGAGGTCCGTGCGTTTCTTGAGGGTGCCAACCCCGAAGCCCTGACGGATATCGCCGAACGCCTGCACGAGGCCTTCAGACGCGGTCTGTGGACACCGCGACGCAACAGTACGATACATGCCCTCGAAACGCTTCTCACCGAAAGGGACAACCCATGACGACGTCCGACGATGACTCCATCAACCAGCGTCACCGGGAAAGGATGAAGAAGCGCAAGGCTGCCCGTGATCGCATGATGGCAACCAAGACCGAGGAGCGCGGACTCCTCATCGTCCACACGGGCAAGGGAAAGGGAAAATCGACTGCGGCGTGGGGCATGGCCCTGCGCTGCCTGGGTCACGGCTATCGCATCGGCGTCGTGCAGTTCATCAAGGGGCGAGACACGATCGGTGAACTGAAGGTGTTCCGCCAGTTTCCCGAGCAAGTCACCTGGAAGGTCATGGGCGAGGGATTCACCTGGGAAACCCAGGACCGCGAGCGCGACACCGAGATGGCCATGGCCGCCTGGAAGGCCTCCTGCGAACTCATGGCCGACCCCGGAATCCGCCTCGTCATACTCGACGAACTCAACATCGCCCTGCGCTACGGTTACGTGGACTCCGAAGATGTGCTCGATGTGCTCAGCGCCCGTCGCGATGATCTTCATGTTGTCGTTACCGGACGCAATGCGTCGGATGCACTCATCGAGATTGCCGATCTCGTCACCGAGATGACCCTCGTCAAGCATCCTTTCCGCGAGGGCGTGCGCAGCCAGCCCGGCATCGAGTTCTAGGGCAAGGGGAAACATCCCGTCGTGGCGACACCTGCGGTGATGGTCCAGGGGACCGGATCGGATGTCGGCAAGTCCCTGATCGTCACCGGTCTCGCCCGCGCCTTCACCCGGCGCGGCCTGAAGACCATGCCCTTCAAGCCCCAGAACATGTCGAACAACGCCGGCGTGGCAGCCGACGGCGGCGAAATCGGCCGCGCCCAGATGCTTCAGGCGAGGGCCAGCGGCCTCCCGGCCAGCGTTCACATGAATCCCGTACTCCTCAAGCCCCAGTCAGACCGCACATCCCAGGTCATTGTCCAGGGACGTGTTCTCGGTTCGAGCAGCGCCCGGGACTATCGCGGTCTCGCCGGCACACTCATGGCGCCCGTCATGGAGAGTTTCCGGCACCTGGAGACTGCGGCCGATCTCGTCCTCATCGAGGGAGCGGGGTCGCCGGCGGAGGTCAACCTCAGGGCAGGGGACATCGCCAACATGGGCTTTGCCCTCGAGGCCGGAGTTCCCGTCGTCCTTGTCGGGGATATCGATCGCGGCGGTGTCATCGCCAGCATCGTCGGCACCATGGCGCTCCTCGACGAAGAGGAAAGACGCCTCGTTCGCGCCTGCTGCATCAACAGGTTCCGCGGCGATGTCTCGCTCTTCGATCCCGCGATCGACATCATCAGGCGACACGCCGGTCTCGACTGTCTCGGGGTCATTCCCCACCTTGCGGCAGCCAGGCGGCTGCCGGCCGAGGACGCGGTCGCCCTCGATCACCCGAGGCCGCGCAATGGACGGTCCGCAGCGGCCATCCGCGTTGCCTTCCTGCGCTTCGAGCGTATCGCCAACTTCGACGACCTTGATCCCCTGATGACCGAACCGGACGTCGATCTCCAGATGATCGAACCGGGCGAGCCGCTTCCCGGGAACTGCGATCTCGTCATCCTGCCGGGATCGAAGAGCACGCTGGCCGACCTTGTCTCGCTCAAGGCCAACGGCTGGGACATCGATCTTGCCGCCCATGTCCGGCGCGGCGGGTGGATCGTCGGACTGTGCGGCGGTTACCAGATGCTGGGACGCGAGGTCGCCGATCCCTCAGGCATCGAGGGAAGGCCGGGTTCGGAAGCCGGGCTCGGCCTGCTCGACATCACGACCACGCTTGCCGGAACCAAGCAGCTGATCGAAGTCCGTGGCCACGACACCACGACAGGAGAACCGGTCACCGGCTACGAGATGCACATGGGTGTGACGACCGGACCGGACCTCGAACGCCCCATGGTGGAACTGGAAACGGGCTGCGATGGTGCGGTCTCGCGCTCGGGCCGCATCATGGGTTGCTACATGCACGGGCTGTTCCGCTCGGACGGCTTCCGACACCGCTTCCTCGAACGCCTTGGCGGTCGCGCGGCCAACAGCATTGCCTTCGAAGAGGAGGTCGACATCGCCATCGACGCCGTGGCCGACGCCATCGAGTCCTCAACCGACATCGATCGCTGGCTCGACATCGCCCGCACACGCACAAAGAACCCATAAGCCGGCCACCCGAAGACTGGTAAGCAGCGTCTCGCAACGTTCGCCGCTCCCGACACGGATCAAACGGGTTGCCGTGTTCAGCCTGAGTGGATGCCAGGTCGACGATGGGCCCACGGTGCGATCCGCTCCAGTGCCGAGCCGATCCGGAACAACGCCGCTTCGTCGCCATAAGGCGCGACGAACTGCACGCCGATCGGCACACCGTCCCGGTTCCAGTAGAGCGGGATGGACGCTGCCGGGTTGCCCGACGCATTGAACGGTGCCGTGAACGCGATCGTGCGAACGACATCGCGCCATTGCGCCTCGCCGTCATCGCGCGACGGAGAGAGCAGACCGAGCGGCATCGGCGCCATGGGCATGGTGGGCGTGAGCAGGAGATCGAAGTCGGCGAAGAATCGTCCCACAAGGCGGCCGAGGCCGTGAATGCCATTGAGAGCGTTGACATAGTCGGCGCCGGTGCCGCAGTCGTTGCGGGCCATGCGAAGATTGTTCGGCTCCACGTCGTCTTCGGTCATGGGGCGACCGAAGAAGGAATCCAGCAGCTCTACCGTCTGGCGGGCATTGCTGTAGATGATCTGCAGGTCAGCTTCAAGCATCGACCGGGGAATGGGAAGGGCGGCATCTTCGACTGCAAGGCCCAGATCCCGGCAATGGGCGACCGCCGCGTCGACGGCTTCGAGGCAATCGGAATCCGTTTCGGCATCGAACCACGGCTCGCGGATGACTGCGACCTTCATGCCGGTGACATCGCGGCCGACTTCCTCGACGAACGGTCGTTCCGGCGCTTGCGCCCAGTACGGCGCCCCGAGGTCGGGACCTGCCGTGCAATCGAGCAGGAGCGCGCTGTCGCGCACCGTCCTCGACACCGCGTGTGCGGTCGCGAGGCCTGACCAGCCCTCCCCGACGTCGGGACCGATGGGATTGCGGGCGCGGGTCGGCTTGAGGCCGAACAATCCGCAGCATGACGCCGGAATGCGGATCGAGCCGCCGCCGTCGGATGCGTTCGCCATCGGAATGACGCCGGCCGCAACCAGAGCCGCCGCGCCGCCTGACGAGCCGCCCGCCGTTGAGTCCGGATGCCAGGGATTGCGGGTGACGCCGTGAAGCGCGGATTCGGTCGTCGTCGAAAGCCCGAACTCCGGCGATGTCGTTCTCCCGAAAATGTTGAGACCCGCCGCCTTGTAGCGACGCACCAGTTCGGCATCGTGGTCCGCGATCGTGCCGGCAAGCGCACGACAGCCGTTGCTGTGCGGCTGGCCGGCGTAGTCCTCGTAGAGGTCCTTCAACAGGAATGGGACGCCGCAGAGGGGACCGGCGGGCAGACCTTCCCGGACGCGGGCCCGCGCGTGGTCGAACCACGGGTAGACGAGCGCGTTCAGTTCCGGGTTGACACGCTCGGCACGGGCGATCGCCTCTTCGAGCACTTCCGATGCCGTGAGTTCTCCCAGCGCAATGCGGGACGCGAGCTCCGTGGCATCAAGGTCGGCGTAGTCTTCCATCATCATCGAGTCCCTTCACGAGGATCACCTTCGACAGCCATGCAGATTGGCAATGCAACGCAGGCCGACTCGTCGATCCCAGATAGCGGTGCATTGCCTTTCAGGCAACGGTTGCAAGACAGGAGCACACCAGCGGACCGAAGACAGCTTGGAACCCTGGGTGATACGCGAGCAGTACCTTGAACTCGTTCTCAATGCCGCGAAGCCCGACAGAATTGCAGGGTTTCTTGTGGTTGCGGGGGCTCGCAACCCCCGAGACCGACATTCGATGGAAGTCCCAGTCTAGTGCGGTAGGACCTTCTGATTCTCAAGAAGGTTTTGTGCAGCCATACCGCACTGCTCACTGGGCTACTCCGAATAATACCCGGACAACTGGTGGCCATTCAACATCTGCCGTTCCTGCCCGGATGTCACCGGAACCGGCCGCCGTCCCCTTCCCGGTTCAGACGTCTTGCCGTCCGGACGGCCGCACCCGATGCCGCTCCGCCGACCGCAGCGCAACGGTCCCGGGCTGCCACCGCATCGGGGGGCTTGCCGTTCGCGCAACGCACGGCGCACGCCTATTCCCGCACGGTATGGATTCCGATGCGCATGGCATTTTCTTTCTGCTTCTCAATGGGTTACTTGTCCTGGCGCCGCACGCCGGGGAGAGAGGCAACGGGACCCCTCGGCGTTACTGCGCACAGGCTACCGCGACGGCGGCCGAGAGCTACCGCAGGACCTATGCCGCGATCGTCGACGTGCTGCGCGCGAGGGGCTACGCCCTGCTGTACCGGCGCCGCTTCGTGCCCACCGAGCGGGGCCGCATCGTCACCGCCTTTCTGGAGGCTAATTTCGAGCCATGGATCGCCTACGGTTTCACCACCGGAATGGAGGCCGACCTCGACCGGGTGGCCGAGGGCGCGATGGCCTACGAGGGGGTGCTCGGCTCATTCTGGGGCCCGTTCGAAGACGCGCTGGGGACCGCCGCCGGGCTCAGGCGCGACGAGGTGCGCGCCACCGTTGAGGACGCCCTGGAGCGCTATATCTTCGCGCCCTCGCCGGGCGGCCCGGTCGACCGCGCCTGCCCGTCCTGTGCCGACGGCCGGCTTCGTCTCAAGTTCGGCCGCCACGGTCCCTTCGTCGGCTGCCCCAACTACCCCGAGTGCAACTACAGCCGGCCTCTCGCGGCCCACCCCGCCGCCTCGGGGCAGGGGAGCGAGCCCGTCGCCCTGGGCACCGACCCCGACACCGGCCTCGCCTTCACGCTGCGCCGGGGCCGCTACAGCCGCTACGTCCAGCTCGGCGAGACCGACGAGGACGGGCGCGCGCCGCGCGGCACCGTGCCCGGCAGCATGGAGCCGGACGAGATCACGCCGGACGTGGCGCGCGCGCTCCTCGCCATGCCGCGCACCGTCGGCGTGCATCCCGACACCGGCAGGACCATCCTGGCGGGGATCGGGCTCTATGGCTCGTGGCTCAAGCACGGCGCGCAGTACGTGCCGCTGCCCGACGACGAGGACGTGCTCGCGATCGGCCTCAACCGCGCCGTCGCCCTGGTCGATGCGAGGCGGGCGTGAGACGGGTAACGGGAATCCGCCGGAGTCTGCTCGAACGATTCGACGAGAGGGGCTGGGTGCCCCCGGCCAGCTCGCAGGAGGCGGCCCCGGGGGGAACCCTCCCGCCTGCGCCGGCAGGGACCGCCTCCGGGG